>NZ_DAMDQC010000085.1:0-17557 GCF_032082325.1 Pantoea sp. CTOTU50773
GGTCGATGGCCCATACGTGGGCGCGTCACTGCGTTTTTGATGATGAAACCCGATGCACCTGATGGCGCGTCGGATTCATCATCGCACAAATTGAATGCCGCCCATTTGGGCGGCATTTTTTGTTTAGTGCGCTTTGCCCTGGGAAATGCCTACGCCCGTTTGTGAACGAATAAACTGACCACGGAATTTAGCCCGCTCTTCAGCACCCTGTCTGGAGTGATCGGTAATCGAGAACAGCCAGGTACCGATAAACGCTGCCGCCATTGAGAACAGCGCCGGATACTCATACGGATAGACCGGGGTGGCATGCCCCAGCACCTGCACCCAGATGGTCGGCCCGAGGATCATCAACACAACCGCCGTAATCAATCCCAGCCAACCGCCAATCATCGCGCCGCGCGTGGTCAGCTTCGACCAGTACATTGAGAGCAAAATAATCGGGAAGTTACAGCTGGCCGCAATCGAGAACGCCAGTCCGACCATAAAGGCGATGTTCTGTTTCTCAAACGCGATACCCAACACAATCGCCACCACGCCGAGAATCAGCACGGTAATTTTCGACACCCGTAGCTCATCACGCTCAGTCGCCTGACCTTTGCGAATCACGCTGGCATACAGGTCATGAGAAACCGCAGAAGCACCGGCCAGCGTCAGCCCGGCAACAACGGCCAGGATCGTGGCGAAAGCCACCGCCGAGATAAAGCCAAGGAACAGGCTGCCGCCCACCGCATTCGCCAGATGCACCGCCGCCATATTGGTGCCACCAATCAGCGCGCCAGAAGCATCTTTGAAGGCTGGATTTGCGCCGACCAGCAGAATCGCGCCAAAACCAATGATAAAGGTCAGGAAGTAGAAGTAGCCCATAAAGCCGGTGGCCCAGAACACGCTCTTACGCGCTTCACGTGCATCCGCCACGGTAAAGAAGCGCATCAGGATATGCGGTAAGCCAGCGGTGCCGAACATCAATCCAAGACCAAGAGACAGTGCCGATATCGGATCTTTCACCAGACCGCCCGGTTGCATGATCGCGGCGCCTTTCGGATGGACCGCCATCGCTTCGGTAAATAGCGTGTTGAAGCTGAAGCCGGTGGCTTTCATTACCATAATCGCCATAAAGCTGGCCCCAAACAGCAGCAGCACGGCTTTGATGATTTGTACCCATGTGGTGGCCAGCATGCCGCCAAACAGCACATACATCACCATCAAAATCCCCACCAGTACCACGGCGATATGGTAATCAAGACCAAACAGCAGCTGAATCAGTTTGCCTGCGCCAACCATTTGCGCAATCAAATACAGCGCTACCACCACCAGCGAGCCACAGGCCGACAGGGTACGAATCGGTTTTTGCTGCAGGCGATATGACGCCACATCGGCAAAGGTATAGCGCCCGAGGTTACGTAAGCGCTCCGCAATGAGGAACAGAATCATCGGCCAGCCCACCAGGAAGCCGAGCGAGTAGATCAACCCATCGTAGCCCGAGGTGTAAACCAGCGCCGAGATACCAAGGAACGAGGCCGCAGACATAAAGTCACCCGCCATCGCCAGACCGTTCTGGAAGCCGGTAATATTGCCGCCCGCCGTGTAGTAATCGCTACGTGAACGGGTGCGTTTGGAGGCCCAATAGGTGATGCCGAGCGTCGCCGCCACAAACACCACAAACATGATGATGGCTTCGTAGTTGGTGGCCTGTTTTTGCACTGCGCCGGTAATGGCGTCGGCGGCAAACACGCTGGCAGGCACTACCGCTAACAAGGCTGAGAACAGGCGCTTCATGATTTCACCTCGCTCAGGATTTGTTTGGTCAGGCGATCAAACTCGCCGTTAGCGCGCCAGACATAGACGCCAGTGAGCAGAAACGACACCACAATGAGGCCAACGCCGATGGGTATGCCGCGTGTGACATTGGTGCCTTCATGCAGCGGCGTACCGAGCCAGCCAGGGGCAAAGGCAATCAGCAAAATAAAGCCGACGTACAACACCAGCATGATGATACTGAGCAACAGCGCAAAGGACTGGCGCTTGTGCACCAGTTCATGAAAACGCGGATTACTCTCGATTTGTTGCCAGACTGCTTCCTGTTGATTTAGGGCTTCGTTCATCACAGTTTCTCCAGAGGAAAGGCAGGCAGATATCTCACGGTTAAATGATTTAAACTGCTGAATATTCTAGTTATAAAGGTTGTGCGATGGTGAAAAGCGTACAGCGTAAGGTAGGGATGACGGAGAGTAGCCTGCCGTGAACAGGCTGACACTCTCCGTCGCGTCGATGCCGGTTACGGCATGGTGATGGACTGCTTCTCCTCCAGCAATTTCTCTACCACGCCCGGATCGGCCAGGGTTGAGGTATCGCCAAGATTACTGGTATCGCCCGCCGCGATTTTGCGCAGAATACGACGCATAATCTTGCCGGAGCGGGTTTTCGGCAGTGAGTCGGTCCAGTGCAGCACATCCGGCGTGGCAATCGGGCCGATCTCTTTACGCACCCAGTTACGCACTTCGGTATACAGCTCTGGCGAGGGCTCTTCGCCGTGGTTCAGCGTGATATAAGCATAGATCGCCTGGCCTTTAATGCTGTGAGGAATACCCACAACTGCCGCTTCCGCAATCTTCGGATGTGACACCAGCGCCGATTCGATCTCTGCAGTGCCGAGACGATGGCCGGAGACGTTCAGCACGTCATCGACGCGGCCGGTGATCCAGTAGTAACCATCTTCGTCACGGCGTGCGCCGTCTCCGCTGAAGTAGCGGTTTTTGAAGGTGGAGAAGTAGGTTTGTTCGAAGCGATCGTGATCGCCAAACAGCGTACGCGCCTGTCCCGGCCACGAATCGTTGATCACCAGGTTGCCTTCGGTTGCGCCTTCCAGCGCATTACCTTCGTTATCCACCAGCGCAGGCTGCACGCCAAAGAACGGCTTGGTGGCCGATCCGGCTTTTAGCTCAATCGCGCCTGGCAGCGGCGTAATCATGAAACCACCGGTTTCGGTCTGCCACCAGGTATCCACAATCGGACAGCGGCTGTCGCCAATCTTCTTGTAATACCACTCCCAGGCTTCCGGGTTGATCGGCTCGCCGACGGAACCCATGATGCGCAGGCTGCTGCGGCTGGTACCTTCAATGGCCTTGTCGCCTTCGGCCATCAGGGCGCGGATGGCGGTTGGCGCGGTATACAACAGCGTCACCTTATGCTTATCGACGACTTCAGCCATACGGCTCGGCTTCGGCCAGTTCGGCACACCTTCGAACATCAGGGTAGTGGCGCCGCAGGCCAGTGGGCCGTAAATCAGATAGCTGTGTCCGGTGATCCAGCCCACATCGGCGGTGCACCAGTAGACATCATCCGGATGGTAATCAAACACATATTTGAAGGTGCTGGCGGCATATACCAGATAACCCCCGGTGGTATGCAGCACGCCTTTCGGTTTGCCGGTAGAACCGGAGGTATAAAGGATAAACAGCGGATGCTCGGCTTCTACCGCTACCGGTTCGTGCTGATCGCTGGCCTTCGCCACCAACTCGTGCCACCAAAGATCGCGGCCTTCGCGCCAGCCGGTATCTTTACCGGTGCGCTTGAACACCACCACGTTTTTCACGCTGGTGACGCTCGGGTTGTTCAGTGCATCATCGACGTTTTTCTTTAGCGGGATGCTGCGTCCGGCGCGTACGCCTTCATCGGCAGTAATGACCAGCTTCGCGTTGGAATCCACCACACGACCGGCAACGGCTTCCGGCGAGAAGCCACCAAAGATCACTGAGTGCACCGCGCCGATACGTGCACAGGCCAGCATTGCCACCGCGGCTTCGGGCACCATTGGCATGTAGATGGCGACCACATCGCCTTTCTTGACGCCAAGGCTCAGCAGCACGTTGGCAAAGCGGCACACGTCGCCGTGCAGTTCACGGAACGTGATGGTTTTGCTTTCGCTGGCATCATCGCCTTCCCAGATAATCGCCGGGTGATCGCCACGCGTTTGCAAATGGCGGTCGAGGCAGTTGGCGGCGAGATTCAGCGCACCGTCTTCATACCAGCGAATCGAAATATTGCCGGGGGCAAAGGAGGTGTTTTTCACCTTGCTGTAAGGCTTGATCCAGTCGAGGATTTTACCTTGCTCACCCCAAAAGGCGTCGGGATCGTCAACCGATTGTTGATACAGCGCCGCATACTGATCGGCATTAATCAGGGCATTCGCTGCGACGGCAGCGGGTACAGGATGCTTATGTATTTGGCTCATGGCTGACCTCCTTGAAGATGTTAATCATATGTCAATCAAAGGTTAATTGAAGAGCGTGACTGGGCTTTGTTTCTGTTTTGTAGTCTGGATCACGACCTTTTGTATGCCTGAAAAGCGCCCGAATTCATACTGTTCATCACGGAAACCAATGAGACCCAGTCTGTGATTTTTCGTGGAATCAGACGTTGTCGCTGGTTAAATAATCAGCAAACGCGCCAGGCGGTTTTTTGCCCGAAATTGAATAGCTATGCGGAAAATTATCGAATTAACACTTTTCATAACAGCGAGTTATGACTAAAAGTTAATGTCAGCATTTTATGCTACTCAGTTGCGCAGGATTTACGCTAACCCCCCAGGGGTTGCAATTACCGCAGTGAAAATGGTACTTATCTCGGCCCTGTTCAGCAGGTATCTACTCAGGCTGCATCATCGCGCAGGCGCAAAATGCTTACGCAGCAGTGTCTGATGCAGTCCACTATAACCCTCTATTTTATCGGGCTTTTGCTCACTTCCCTGTGCGTCATGTCTTCTGCAGCTTCGCAGAGGAGCAAAGGGGTTTTTACTGAGGAAAGTAACGCGTTATGAAAGGTTTTAAGCTCACCCTTGCCTGGCAAATTTTGATTGCCTTGATTCTCGGCGTTATCGTCGGAACCGTGCTGCATAATCAGCCAGACGATCGTGAATGGTTAATCACTAACATTCTCACCCCAGCAGGCGACATTTTCATTCATCTGATCAAGATGATTGTGGTGCCGATTGTGATTTCCTCCCTGATTGTCGGCATTGCTGGCGTTGGCGATGCGAAAAAACTGGGGCGTATTGGTGTCAAAACCATCGTCTATTTTGAAGTGATCACCACCATTGCCATTGTGGTCGGCATTACGCTGGCCAACGTATTCCAGCCAGGTAGCGGCATTGATATGTCTACGCTGGTAACGGTGGACATCTCTAAATACGAAGCCACAACGGAAGCGGTACAGGGGGCGCCTCACGGCCTGGTGACCACCATTCTGTCGCTGATCCCGCAGAACATTTTCGCCTCGCTGGTGAAGGGCGACATGCTGCCGATTATCTTCTTCTCGGTGCTGTTTGGTATGGGCTTGTCAGCGCTGCCTTCAGAACATCGTGATCCGCTGGTGACCGTGTTCCGTTCAGTGTCTGAAACCATGTTTAAAGTGACGCACATGATCATGCGTTATGCACCAGTCGGTGTGTTTGCGCTGATTGCGGTCACTATCGCCAACTTTGGTTTTGCCTCGCTCTATCCGCTGGCCAAGCTGGTGCTACTGGTGTACGTGGCGATTCTGTTCTTTGCCTTCGTGGTGCTGGGAACGGTCGCGCGCATGTGTAAACTGCGTATTACCACGCTGATGCGCATCCTGAAAGATGAGCTGATTCTGGCCTATTCTACTTCCAGTTCAGAAACCGTTCTGCCACGCATCATGCAGAAGATGGAAGCCTACGGTGCGCCGAAAGCCATCACCAGCTTCGTGGTGCCGACCGGTTACTCATTTAACCTCGATGGTTCAACGCTGTATCAGAGCATCGCGGCGATCTTTATCGCGCAGCTGTACGGTATCGACCTGTCGCTGACCGATGAAATCATTCTGGTGCTGACGCTGATGGTGACCTCGAAAGGGATTGCTGGCGTGCCGGGCGTCTCCTTCGTGGTGCTGCTGGCGACGCTGGGCAGCGTGGGTATTCCACTGGAAGGCCTGGCGTTTATCGCCGGTGTGGACCGCATCATGGACATGGCGCGTACTGCGCTGAATGTGATCGGTAATGCGCTGGCGGTGCTGGTGATTGCACGCTGGGAAAACCAGTTCGACACCAGGCAGGCCGAAGCCTACGAGCTGGAACTGCGCACACAGAAAGCCAGTTAAGGCCATCAGCCTTAACGAAATGACGACTTCAGCTGCGTAATGCACCTTGATGCGTAGTTAACGAAACCCGCCATCCGGCGGGTTTTTTTATATCAATTCAAGACGTGTCCTGGGTGTTTGGCCGCCGGAATTGTGATTAATTTCATACCCACCATAACCACTAATAAATTGTTTTGTGGTTATGGTGGGTATATTCTTAGCGCTAAGATAACCGGAGGTTTGATTGAGCAGCAGGGAGCTGATCAGGATGTTGCTGGAGCGCGGTTGGGTTTTAGACCGAGTAAAAGGCAGCCACCATGTGTTTGTGAGAGCAGATAAGCCGTATCACATCTCACTTCCTCATCCTGAAAAAGACCTGGCAACTGGAACATTACGTAAGTTAATGAAGTTAATGGACTAAATGTATACGGGGGCAATGCCCCCGATTTGGAAAAAATTAGCAATGGCAGTTGCAGCAGACATTGCAATGAATTCCTAACTGAATATTTCTTTTTAGTGAGGACTGAACATGAGATTCCCCGTTTATCTGCATAAGACAGAGGACAACAGCTGGTCAGGTTTTGTGCCAGATGTGGAGGGATGTTTTTTTGCAGGCAAAAGCGTAGATGATGCGCTGCGCGATGCATTTAACGCGATTGATGTACACGTAGAATCTTTAGCGGATGCCAGCAAAGCCATCCCTAAAGCGGCAGACATTGAGACTCACATTCATGATGAAGCCTGTCAGGGAGGTTACTGGGCATTTGTGGAGATCGATCTGAGTCGCTATGAAGGTAAATCGGTAAAGCTCAATATCACTTTGCCACAAAATTTACTCAGCAAAATTGACAGTTATGTCGAATCCCACCGCGAATATGGTTCGCGCAGCGGTTTTCTGGCGGAGTTAGCGCGCAGAGAATTAGCGAACGCGTAATCAACATAGCTAAACATCTACCCGCCATCCGGCGGGTTTTTTTATGCCAGCCTCTGCAAAAAGTACAAAAACATGACAACCGAGCAGGAATTAACAATTCAAAATAGTATATAGTTTTTCGAATAAATTATTCTTTCACAGGAGTGCGTGATGCAGATCGACCTGAGCCAGATGATCACCGAAGGGCGTAACCCAGCGAGCCAAAACATTGACGAGCTACCCACCGAAGCGATGCTGCGCGTCATTAATGATGAAGACAAAAAAGTGGCACTGGCAGTGGAAGCGATTGTGCCGCAGATTGCGCAGGTGGTGGATGCGATTACTGCAGCCTTCAGTAAAGGCGGGCGCCTCATTTATTGCGGAGCGGGCACGTCGGGCCGCCTCGGTATTCTCGATGCCAGCGAGTGCCCACCGACTTTTGGCACGCCGCGCTCGCAGGTCGTCGGTTTAATTGCTGGCGGCCACACCGCGATTTTGCAGGCGGTGGAAAACGCGGAAGATAACGTCGAACAGGGCGCACAGGATTTAAAGGACATCGATTTCAACGCTAATGATGTACTGGTGGGGATTGCCGCCAGTGGCCGTACACCCTATGTATTGGGCGCGTTAGCCTATGCGAAACAGCAGGGCGCATTTAGCGCGGCGTTAACCTGCAATCCTAACAGCCCGATGTCACAGGCTGCGGATGTGGCACTCACCCCGGTAGTGGGGCCAGAAGTGGTCACCGGTTCTTCGCGTATGAAAGCCGGTACGGCACAAAAGCTGGTGCTCAATATGCTGACCACCGGCGCGATGATCCGCAGTGGCAAGGTGTACGGCAACCTGATGGTGGATGTCGAAGCCACTAACCAAAAGCTGGTGCAGCGCCAAATCAACATCGTCAAACAGGCCACCGACTGTGACGATGCCACCGCACAGCAGGCGCTGAACGCATGTCAGGGGCACTGCAAAACGGCAATTGTGATGGTGCTGGCAGGATTGGATGCCAGCGAGGCCCAGGCGCTGCTGAAGCAAAACAGCGGTTTTATCCGTAACGCGTTGCGTGACGCAGGAGCGCAATAATGGCTGCCATCACCGAAGGATTACTGCGCGATATCCTGCAAGCGGTGGGAGGCGCACATAACATTGTGCAGTGCGGCAACTGCATGACGCGTCTGCGCCTGACGCTCGCGGATGCCACATTAGTCGATCATGCCCAACTGAAAACGCTGCCCGGCGTATTGGGTGTGATCGACAGTGATGCGCAGTTGCAAATCGTACTGGGGCCCGGCAAAGCGCAAACCGCCGCTGAGAAAATGCAGGGATTACTGGATAGCGATGAAACGGAAAAACCGCAGGATCTCAGCACTATTGCTGCCGCCCAAAAGCAGCAGATGAAAGCGAAGCAAACCAGCGCGCTGCACCGTTTTCTCTCCTGCTTCGCCACCATCTTCACGCCATTGATTCCCGGCTTTATTGGTGCCGGTTTGCTGTTGGGATTTGCCACGCTGATTGAGCAGATTTTCCACCTCAACCAGCCCGGTGAACATGCGCAGTGGCTGCTGGATACCGTGGCCTACATGAAAGTGTTCGGCAAGGGGCTGTTCACCTTCCTGAGCATCCTCATTGGTTATAACGCGCAGAAAGCCTTTGGTGGCACTGGCGTGAACGGTGCCATTATCGCTTCACTGTTTGTGCTCGGTTATATGCCAAAAGCCACCGTGGGTTATTACAGCGGAATGTCAGATTTCTTTGGCATGGCGATTGACCCGCGCGGCAATATTATCGGCGTATTATTGGCGGCGATATTCGGTGCGTGGATTGAGAAACAACTGCGTAAAATTATCCCCGATAATCTCGACATGATTTTGACATCGTTACTCACGTTATTAATTACCGGCGCCATCACCTTTATGGTGATTATGCCGATTGGCGGTGAGTTATTTAAAGGCATGTCATGGTTGTTTATTCATCTCAATAACAATCCCTTTGGCTGCGCTATTTTGGCCGGTCTATTTTTAATTGCAGTGATGTTCGGGATTCATCAGGGTTTCATTCCGGTCTATTTTGCGCTGATGGAAACCCAGGGCTTTAACTCATTATTCCCGATTCTGGCGATGGCGGGTGCGGGTCAGGTTGGGGCTTCTCTCGCGCTGTGGTGCAAGGCCGATAAGCACTCGCTGCTGCGTACGCAAATCAAGGGCGCAATAGTGCCGGGCCTGTTGGGCGTGGGCGAACCGTTGATTTATGGCGTTACGCTGCCACGCCTGAAGCCATTTATTACTGCCTGTTGTGGCGGTGCGCTAGGTGGATTCTTCATTGGTCTGGTAGCCTGGCTCGGTCTGCCGGTGGGGATGAATACGGTATTTGGGCCTTCCGGATTGGTTACGTTGCCGCTGATGACCTCTTCACAGGGGATCTTTGCCGGTATGGCGGTGTATCTCGCCGGATTAATCGTGGCGTGGGTCGGTGGATTTGCCTTTACCTGGTGGGGCGGAACCAAAGGCGTCGATCTCAGCTAATGCCATTGCTATTCACCGTAGCAGCACACGACATCATGCCGCTACGGTGAAGCTGGAATGAAGCCTGCGATGGCGTGCCGCTATGGGGGATACGCCGGCAAAACCTTGAAGATTTAATGAATTTAAATGTGATTTATGTCACGTTTTTTGCAATTCGCCGTATCGCTTAGCCTGGCGCTGATATCGCCGAATATGCCGTGCCATTCGTAAGTAAACTGCTAAGGAAAAATAAAGAAACTATTAGTAAGATAGCGGGCTAATTATTGGAGACTTCTGGACTCAATTATTGCCAATAATTTATCCCGCCTCACAAATATTTCGCCATTATGACAACGGGTTATCTTTATTTACCTTTTGCGTCCGATGGCAGAAAAGTCTATACCTAAAGCCAATTAATCTATAAAAACAGTTTTAACCGCTTATTCGCTGCACCAGACTTTCTTCACACAGTGGCTCTCAGAAATTAATTGCTCATCGGGGTTGGTGTTATTCCTGCCGTTGTATCCCTCGCGATGAATTTAACGCTGTTGCAATAACAGCGTGGACGCTGCACGCCCACTGGAGGAAGTATGAAGTTCACATTAAATCCGATTGCGTTCGGAATATTAGCTGCGCAGGCGCTGTTCTATCCGGCAATAAGTGCGCAAGCCATTACGTTGGGAAGTTATTCACCGCAGGTTAATGACAACCTCTTTGGCGAGCAGAGTATTAACGTCAACGGCAGCAATGAAACGCTAACGGGCAATCCTGATTTCGCGCCGGGAACGGATGGATCAGTGAACTCCAGCCTGGGGCAGGTCAACATCACATCGGGCGCGCAGTTTCTCAATCAAACTCGTCTCGATCCCGGCCCGCAGAACTTCGCCATCACCGTGCCCGATCCTACTACTGGCGGGAATACCACCTTCCAGGTCTATAACTCCGCCAGTCTGGTGGCTCAAACGCCAGTCACCTCCGATACCGCCGTGCCGGACGTGGTCAACGTTAACGGCGATCAATACATCAATACGCGTGTTGCGGATGTCTCGAACGGTGGCACGCTTGATGTGAATATCGGGCAAGCGAATGCAGCCAGCAGCGCCAGCACCAACAGCTGGAGCATGGCGGCGAAGCAGACCACGCTGTTTCAGGTGGGCAGCGACAGCACCCTGAACTGGAATTCCAACAACCGCATCAGCTTCTTTGGCACCGCCGCCACACCGGATGGTGCCGGCGCGACGCAAACCTTTCAGGTGCAAAACCTCGCCACCTACAATGGCAGCGTGAGCGTACAGACGCTGGATGGCGCCACCAACACCTTCACCGTGACCAATGCCAGCGAACTGCAGACCTACAACAACTGGCTGATTAGCCAACTGCAAGCGGGCAATCTGGACAAAGCCAACTATCTGACCGAATTCAACAAAGCGGTGACCGTCACCAATGGCAATATTGTGTACGACGTCAGCGCCACACCGCCAGATGAAGTCACACAGCCGATTGGCAACCGCATCGTGGTCAATGCCGATGGCCCAGACGCTCGCGTCAATCTCGCGGCGGGCAACACACTGGAAGTCGTGGGTTCGACAGGCGGGGCGATTAAAGCCTCCAACGGCGCGCAGGCGGTGATTGATGGCAAGCTCGCCAGTCGCGGCACCCTCGCCAATAACGGCACGGCACTGGTGCTTTCTGGCAACAGCAACGGCAGTACCAGCACGACTGGCGTGATCAACGGTGGGTTCCTCAATCGCCAGGATGGCACGGGTATTGGCTCCACCGGCTACGGTGCCAATGGGGTGCTGGTGCAGAGCGGCAGTGCGTTTAACAACAACGGCATCGTCAATCTGGCGACGATCGGTAGTAACTCGCAGTATGGCGTAGCCGGTATTCGGCTGGAGGATGACGCTACATCCCGCAACAGCGGCAATATCAACGTCGGCGTGAACGGCTCCAGCGCGCGCGGTACAGCATCGGGCGTACTGCTGACATCGCCGACCTCCACCTTCACCAACAATGCCGATGGGCAGATTTATATTGGTCGTGGTCCTCAAAACAGCCTGACCGACAACGTGGCGGATACCGCCATGAATCAGAGCGGCCTGACCAGCGGGATCGCGCTGGTGGCAAACGGTTCTGCCACCAACAACGGCAACATCGTGATTGGCTCAAAGGTGCAGAACGCGGCGGGCATGTCGGCGACCGGTGCCAGCGGGGTCACGATGGTCAATAATGGCACCATTGATGTGAATGGTGCTGCCGCGACCGTGCCGCGTGAAAACGTCGGGATGTCGGTGACCAACAGCAGCGGCACCATCGATAACAGTGGCACCATTAACCTTAACGGCGTCAATGGCACGGGCGTGAAAGTCGTGGCGACCAGTGGCAATAACGCTTCTGCAAGTTCAACGGGGACCATTAACGTTGCCGGGGGGGCCGATCCCGCCAGCGGTACACGCAATTTTGGCGTGTGGGTGGAGGGCCAGGGCACCGGACAGGCCAGTGCAGACGTCAACGGCCCGGTGAATCTGAGCGGCACGGGCGCGATTGGCGTGCACGCACGCGGCAATGCCACGGTGGAAGTAGCGGCTAACGCAATACCGACGTTCAGTAACGGCAGTAATCAAATCGCTTTCTTCGCCTATGGCCCCAATGCGCGGATTAACATAGCAGGCAACAATCCCTTCAATGTCACCACCACCAACTCGACACTGTTCCGCGTTGAGCAGGGCGCGGATTTTGACGGCACCGATCTGTCACTCACCGCATCGGGCGCGGGTTCTGTGGCGGTGAACGGCACCGGCACCGGTGGTACCGAAGTGAACACCCGCAATGCCACGCTCAACGTCAGTGGTGCAGGCGCCACGGGGGTGAATATTGAAGGCGGGGCAACGGGCACCATCGACAATGACACGACCATCAACCTCACCGGCAACAACGCGATTGGCGCGATTGTCGATGGGCAAAAGCATACGCTGGCAGGCAGTAATAGCGGTGCGCCGGTGACCAGCACGACGTTAAGTTCTGCTGCGGCACTGAATTCATCGCAAAGTGGATTGATTGGCTATCTGGCGCGCAATCGCGCACAGCTCAATAACACTGGCAACATTGCTTTCAGCGGCGCTAACGCCACTGGCATTCGCGTGGAGAGCGGTGCGACCGGTACTAACAGCGGTAACATCAGCATCAACGATGGCGGCACCGGTATTGCGGTGAACAGCAGCGGCAGCACGGCCAATACCACGGCGAATAATAGCGGTAACATCAACGTCAATGGCGGCAGTACCATCAACCGCAGCCGGGGAGTCAGCGCCAGCGGCAGTCGGGCGATTGCGAATCACAACGGTGGCACCCTGAACCTCAACGGCTCTGGCGCGATTGGAGCAGAGGCAATCAACGGCGCATTGGTGAACATCGCCGCCGGATCTGTGCCGATCTTTAATGGCAGCGATCAGATGGCTTATCATGCGGCGGGCAGCGGCTCACGTATCAACTCGGCCGCCAACGAACTGGACGTGAATACCCTCAATTCCACCGGATACCGTATCGATGATGGCGCGGCACTGAGCTTTAGCAATCCCACCTCATTGACCACCAGCGGCGCTAACAGCACGGGTGTGATCGTCTCGGGCAGCGGCAGTAGCCTCAACAGCGCCAATACCAGCTTCAACGCCAGCGGTCAGGGCAGCACCGCAGTACGTGCCGAGGGCGGTGCGAATGCCACTTTGGCCAGCGGCAGCAGCATTAATGTCAGTGGCAGCAACGCAGTCGGCGTGCTGGTCAATAATTTGCGCACCGATCTCAGCAACGCGCTGGATGGCACCTCAGCGGCCACCACCGTCACCAGCAATGGCAATCTTAACGGCGCAGGCAACAACGCCATCGGCTTTGATGTCACCAACGGCGCCACGCTGGTCAACAACGGTACGGTGGATCTTACCGGCAGCAACAATATCGGTATTCGCTCACGCGCGGGCAGTACGCTGACCAATAACGGTACGGTCAATGTGGCGAACGGCACCGGGTTGGATGTGTCTGGCAGCGGCAGCACGCTGGCCAAAGGCGGCGTGATCAATGTCGATAACGGTGTGGCAGGCGTGCGCATCAGTGACGGCGCACAGCTGGCGTTAACCGGCAGCGATACCGTGATCACCACGCGTGGCACTGCGCACGGCATCCTGGTCGATAACGGTGCCAGCGCGCTTAGCGCCAGCGACGCCACGGTCAACGTACTGGGCAGCGGTAATGGCATCGAAAACCGGGCAGAACTCAGCAATGTTAGCCTGAGCAACCTGACGCTCAACGTGGCGAATGGCAACGGGATCCGCACTGCGGTGCCGTTTGATCCGGCCTCAACGGTGACCACCAATGTGACCGGCAGCGGTACGGGCCTGAACATCGTCAATGCGGATGGATCGACCACCAGCGGCGATTTAACACTGGGCTCCGGCTATCAATTTAATGTCACCGGCGCGGGTGGCAGCGGCATCCGCGCCAACACCACCGGCAATGTCACTACCGCCGCAGATGTCACGATCGATAATCCGGCGGGCGGATCGGCCCTGATCTCCAGCACGGCGGGCACTATCGTCAACACCGGGACGTTCACCTCCAACAGCCTGACGGCGCCGGTGGTGGATTTGCGCGGCGGTAAAACCCTCTTCGAAAACTTCGGTAACATCATCACCGTCAATCCACAAACCGTGGCGGTGGCAGGCAGCAATGCTAATGATGAAATCCTGCTGACCGAAGGGGAGGTGCGCGGCGATATCAACCCCGGCGGCGGGGCCGATGTGTTCCGCTGGACGGGCGGATCGCTTAACGGCAGCCTGACCATGGGCAATGACAATAACAATAATGCGGAGGTCAGTAAGGTGGATCTCGGCACCACCTACCACCTCACCAGCGGCAGCGGAACCGGAAACACGCTGACGTTTAATCAGATCGATTCACGTGGTGGCAGCCTGGGCGCTGACGATCTCAATAAAGGGGTAAACCTCGGCAGCGGTTGGAGCACCATCAATTTTGCCGATACCCAATGGACGCTCACTGACAACCTCAAACTGGCGCACAGCACCATTAATATCGATGAGAATTCAACGCTGTATGCGGGCAACAATGTGCATCCGACGTTAGCGGGGGGCACCGCGGACTCACTCACGGTGAATAACGCCGGTATTCTCGATCTGACCAACGGTGCGGGCTCGCCGGGCAACACCTTGAATATCGCTGGTTCGCTGGCGTCCAGCGGCGGGCAGCTTAATCTGATCACTGACCTTAACGCAGGTGGCGCGCTGAACAACCAGTTCACCGACCACCTCAACGTCACCGGCAACGCTACCGGCACTACGCTGGTGAACGTAAAACTGACCGACAGCAGCACCGGTGCGTTAACGGATCTTAATCGCAATGGCGGCATTGAGGGCAACGAGGGGATTTCGCTGGCACAGGTGGCGGGTAACGCTGGTCCCGAGAGTTTTGCCCTTAAAGACGGCTATCTCGGCGCGGGGCCGTGGCAATATCGGCTTTACACCTTCGCGCCGGGCAGCACCGATCCCAGCCAGCGTTTAGTCAGCGGCAGTGGCAACAATTACTGGGATTACCGGCTGGCGAATTATTACGTGTGTGAAGATGGCGGCAGCTGCCCATCGACCTTTATTACCGATGCGTTCGGCAGCGGGCAAAGCTACGATGCGCGTACCGCTGTGGTGCCGCAGGTGCCTTCCTATATCTCCGCCCCGGTTGGCCTTGCTTATTACACCTCGGCGATTATCGACGATTTGCATAAGCGTCTTGGTGAGTTGCGTCATGAGCAGACACGACCGGAAGGCGATGGCGGCGAAATGTTCCTGCGCTACATCGGTTCCAATCTGAAATACAAAAGTGACCAGCGCTTCCGCGATTACGGCTATGACTTCGATCTGGATTACAGCGCGGTGCAGGTGGGGGGTAACGTGCTACGCCTCGACGGTGACAAAGACAGCCTGCGCGGTGGCTTAGCCTATACCCGAGGTAACACGCGCATCCGTCCCGATGCCGCCGACGGTTACAGCAGCACCACCTTCGACAGCGACAGCCTGGCCTTTTACGGCACCTGGCAGCGACAGAACGGGTTTTATCTGGATGGCGTGCTGTCATTCGACTGGCATCGTGGTGAAACCGATATCGCACGGCAAAAACAAGAGGCGAAGCTAAAAGGTCACGGCTGGACGGCCTCGCTGGAGAGCGGCTATCCGTTTGATCTCGGCGATGGCTATAAGCTGGAACCGCAGGCGCAGTTAATGTACATGAAGCTGAATATGAACGACTTCACCGATGAAGATGGCAACAAGGTGCGTTACGGCGATTACAACCAGACTATTGGACGTTTGGGCGCACGTCTTGATCGCACCTGGACGGATGACAGCAATCGCCAATACACTCCTTACCTGCGCGCCAACTATTACAAAGGTTGGGGCGGTACGGCCGACACCAACATCTCTTCGGTAGAAAATCCTGCGCTGAGCGCTACCTTCACCAGCGGCCATTTTGGCCAGATGTGGGAAGTGGGCGCGGGCGGCACCGCCACGTTGCAGAAAGATGTTTCACTGTATGCGGAGGCGGATTACCGCAAAGAGATCAGCGGCAACGGGGCCAAGGGGTGGCGCTATAACGTTGGCGTGAGGTGGCAGTTTTAAATGAGGACATTTCAAGCGTTGCCTTTAATGTCGTCATTAAAGGGCTGCGGTATTTGGAC
Organism: Pantoea sp. CTOTU50773; assembly: GCF_032082325.1. Lineage (NCBI taxonomy): Bacteria > Pseudomonadati > Pseudomonadota > Gammaproteobacteria > Enterobacterales > Erwiniaceae > Pantoea > Pantoea sp. CTOTU50773. The sequence goes on from NZ_DAMDQC010000085.1 coordinate 16,241, forward strand.
AAGTCGCGTTATATGGCGTTGTTAAACGGATACGGTATTCGGCCTGATCGCCATTAATTGCAGGATGGGCTGAGGTGCATATTGCTGTGCACCTTTATCATCTTGCGCCTCGGCAAAACCTTGATTTCATATACTCTAAATAAAATTTTATCGATGAATTTCTGCCACAAAAAACAGGGATATTGTTCACTGTGGCTTTAATTCAGGATAAAAATTAATTCTCATCGCTAAAGACCGCTCCCTGCGCTGCCGAAAAGGTAAAAAAGTGTAATTGATTTTTTCCTTTAGCCTGCATTTTGCAAGGACAACACACATGCGGAACAACCAGCCTATCACTCAGCGTGAATTTATCTTTGATGATGACGCCACGCTGATGTCGACCACCGATCTCAGCAGCCACATAACCTATGCCAACGACGCCTTTATTGAGGTTAGCGGTTTCGAGCCGGAGGAGGTCAATGGGCAACCGCATAACATGGTGCGTCACCCGGATATGCCGCCGGAAGCGTTTGCCGACATGTGGGCCACCCTGAAACAGGGCGAACCCTGGACCGCGCTGGTGAAAAATCGTCGTAAGAATGGTGATCACTATTGGGTGCGAGCCAATGCGATTCCGGTGGTGCGTGAAGGCAAGGTGCAGGGTTACATGTCGGTACGCACCAAACCTTCCGCCGAAGAGATCCGTCAGACCGAAGCGCTGTACCGTGATTTCCGCGAAGGGCGGGCCAAAGGCCGCCGTTTCCATAAAGGGTTGCTGGTCGGGACCGGCTGGCGTCGTCTCGGATCACTGTTAAAAATTATGCCGCTGCGCTGGCGTATTCGCTCTACTTTGCTGGCCGTACTGCCGCTGTCTGTTATCGGCGTCTGGCTGCTGGGGATGGCACCGATGGCACTGGGCAGCTTTGCCGCAGGCATGGCAGGTTTATTGCTGCTGGCGAGCCTATGGCTGGAGCAGCAGATTTCCCGTCCAATGGAGCGTATCTGCCGCCAGGCATTAAGCGTCGCCACTGGCGCCAGTCATAAGGTGGATCAGTTAGATCGTGTGGATGAAATCGGGATCACGCTGCGTGCCATCGGACAGCTCGGCCTGATGTTCCGCTGGCTGGTGGATGATGTGAGCGGCCAGGCGATCAATGTACTCAGTGCCAGCGGTGCGATAGCGCGCAGCAACGACGAATTGAGCCGTCGCACTGAGCAGGCGGCGGCCAACGTGCAGCAGACCGCCGCCACCATGAATGAAATGACCGCCACGGTGAAAAGCAACACCGATACGGCTAATGAAGTAAACAAGCTGTCAGAAAATACCAGCCACGCCGC
>NZ_DAMDQC010000086.1:0-16827 GCF_032082325.1 Pantoea sp. CTOTU50773
ACAGTGAACTGCGCCAGCTGGCGTTGCATGACAATCTCACCTCGCTTCCCAACCGCGTGCTGCTGGAGCAGCAATTGACGGCGCAGATCAAGCAAGCCACGTTGCAGGATGAGACTTTTGCGCTGATGTTTATGGATCTCGATGGCTTCAAAGCCGTCAACGATACCTGGGGCCATCACGTGGGCGATCGCCTGCTTATCGCGGTCGCCGAACGTCTGCGCGTGCAGCTGGGCGAGGGCGTGCTGCTGGCGCGACTGGGGGGCGATGAGTTTGTGCTGCTGTGTCCACAATACAATGATTTACAAGCCTCGGCGCTGGCGCAGCAGCTGGTGAATGCGATTGATGCGCCGTTTGAATTGGATCGTTATTCACTGCGGGTGTCGTTGAGTATCGGCATCGTGGTGTTCCCGCAGCACGGTCGTAGCCAGCAGGAGATGATGTTCAACGCCGACTCCGCCATGTATCACACCAAACACAGCGGCCGAAACGGCTGGTGTCTGTTTGAACCGATGATGAGCGCCGTGGCACAGCATCAGCTGGCGCTGGCGAATGACCTGTGGAATGCGCTGGAATACCAGGAAATGTGCCTGTTTTATCAGCCAAAATTCCGCGCAGGCGGCACGGTGCTCATGGGCTTCGAAGCGCTGCTGCGCTGGCAACATCCGCGTCGCGGATTACTGATGCCGGATATGTTCCTGCCGCGTGCGGAGAAAACCGGGCAAATCGTGGCGCTGGGCAATTGGGTGATCAACGAAGCGTGCCGTCAGTTAAAACAGTGGCACGATGAAGGCAACCGCGACTGGAGCGTGTCAGTTAACCTTTCGGCGTTGCAATTCCATCAGCGCGATCTCATCGACAGCTTGCGTCATGCACTGCTGCGCTATCAGCTGCCGGAGGGGGCGCTGATGCTGGAGATTACCGAGAATATCGCGATGCGCGACCCGCAGTTCAGCCAGCAGCGCATTGCAGAATTGCATCAGCTCGGCGTGAAAGTGGCGATCGATAACTTTGGTATCGGCTATGCCAATTTACTGCATCTGAAACATCTGGAAGCCACCGAACTGAAAATCGACCGCGCCTTTATTAACAGCCTGCGTGCCGACAGCGAGGACGCCACCGTCGTGAGCGCGATGCTGACGCTGGCACAAAGTCTCAATCTGCGCATGGTGGCCGAAGGGGTAGAAACCGAAGAACAGCAGCGTCTGCTGACCGGGCTCGGTTTTGACACGCTGCAGGGCTATCTGCTGGGCAAGCCAACACCGGCGGAGCGTATCGGTGAATTTACCGCTGTGTTTAATGCACCGCCACTGTTTGCTGAGCACCCGCTGCCCTTAACCAGCGCCTGATAAATCATTTTTATTTTCTTCCGCATCGGAAGGTTTCATCGTTCAAAGACTCAAATCGGCAGTGTTCCTGCCGATAAAACACACCATAAAACCTATAGCGTTGACTTTTTTTCATAACACCACAGCTGATTGATAACGGCTTTAACTTGGGAAATCACTATGTTAGTGACTTCGTACGATTCGTTTACCGTCATCGTTTCCATTCTGGTGGCGATGCTGGCCTCGTTTACCGCGCTGGATATGGCGGGACGCGTGGCTTCTTCAACTGGCAAGGTGGCGCTGGTTTGGTTATTAGGCGGTGGATTCGCCATGGGCGTAGGCGTCTGGGCGATGCATTTCATCGGCATGCTGTCGATGAGCCTGGATATGGTGATGAGCTACGATCCGCTGCTGACGGCGACGTCGATGGCAGTGGCAATCCTGGCATCAATTTTTGCCTTGTGGCTGGTGTGCTCATCGCATGATTTATCCTGGCGGCGCTTAACGGGCGGGGCTTTGGTGCTCGGTTCCGGCGTGGTCGCCATGCACTACATGGGCATGGCCGCGCTGATGTTTGCGCCGGGCATCGTCTGGAATTGGGGCTGGGTCGCCGCTTCAGTGGTGATTGCGCTGGTGGCATCGGGGGCGGCCCTGTTGCTGGCCTTTAACCTGCGCGAAGGACATGGTCGCGTGAACATTCTGCGTCTCGGTGCTTCGGTGGTAATGGGCTGCGCCATTGCTGGCATGCACTACACCGGTATGGCCGCGGCCAGCTTCCCGATGATGAGTCATGCCACGCACATGGGCGTTAACAGCAACTGGCTGGCGATTGTGGTCACCGTGGTGACGCTGGCGATCCTCGGCATTACGTTGCTGGTTTCGATGCTGGATGCACGCCTGCAAGCGCGCACCTCCATCCTTGCGCACTCGCTGGCGGAAGCCAATCGCGAGCTGGCGCAACTGGCTCTGCACGATAACCTGACGCGCCTGCCAAACCGTATTTTGCTGGAAGATCGTCTGGAGCAATCGATCAACAAAGCCAATCGCGAGAAGTCGCAGTTTGCGCTGATGTTCATGGACTTGGATGGCTTCAAAGCGGTCAATGACGCCTTTGGTCACCATGTGGGTGACAACCTGCTGATTGCCGTGGCCGAGCGCATGATCGGCCAGATGAAAGGGCACTACACGCTGGCACGTATGGGCGGTGACGAGTTCGTGCTGCTGATCGAAATCGATGAGCCCAATGACGCCGCAGCGGTAGCGGATGCATTGGTGAAAGCGGTCGATCGCCCGTTTGATATTTCACGCTATGAGCTGGTGGTGTCACTGAGTATCGGCATCGCGGTCTATCCCGGCGACGGTCAAGATGATCGCGAGCTGATGTTTAACGCCGATGCGGCGATGTATCACACCAAAAACAATGGTCGTAACGGCTACAACTTCTTCCAGCCGTCGATGAATACCCTCGCGCAGTCGCAGCTACAGCTGAATAACGATCTGTGGCAAGCGCTGGATAACGAAGAGTTACGTCTGTTCTATCAGCCAAAATACTGTGCGCCGAGCGGCCCGATTCTCGGCTTTGAAGCCCTGTTACGTTGGGAGCATCCGACACGCGGTTTGCTGGCACCGGACAAATTCCTGCCGATTGCCGAGAAGACCGGCATGATCATCAACATCGGTAACTGGGTGATTAACGAAGCCTGCCGTCAATTGCACTGCTGGCATCTGCAGGGCCATCCACACTGGTCGGTCGCGGTGAATCTCTCCGCGCTGCAGTTTGAGCAGAGCAACCTGGTGGAAACCGTGACGCTGGCGCTGGCGAAGCATCTGATCCCGGCCGAATTGCTGACGCTGGAAGTGACGGAAACCACGGCGATGCGTGATCCGGAAGAGAGTGTGCGTATCATGACGCAACTGACGGATATGGGCGTGAAAGCCTCGATCGATGATTTCGGCACCGGTTACTCCAGCCTGCTTTATCTCAAACGTTTGCACGCCAGTGAGTTGAAGATCGACCGCGCGTTCGTCAATGAACTGCAGGCAAAATCGGAAGATGCCACCATCGTTTCCGCCATTGTGGCACTGGCGCAGTCACTGGATCTCAAAGTGGTGGCGGAAGGGGTGGAAACGCAGGATCAACAAGCGTTCCTCACCGGCCTGGGTTGCGATACCTTGCAGGGGTATTTGCTGGGCAAACCGGTGCCGCCGGAACGCATCCACGAACTGCCGAACTTTGTCGAAAATGAGCAGCAGCTGGTGCAGCTGCCGTAAGGGCATGTGTGCGATGATGGTCTCATCCCAACCATCCCCTCTCGCGCTTGCGGGAAGGGGCCAGGGTGAGGGAAAATAGCCGCACTCATTTCCCATATCGGAGCCAGGGTGGCGAAATATCAGCAGTTGGTCGATCAACTTCGTAAGCAGATCGAAGCGCGCATCTGGCCGCCGGGCGAAAAGCTGCCGTCATTACGTCAGCAGGCGGAGCAGAGCGGCCTTAGCCTGATGACGGTGATGCACGCCTATGAAGTGCTGGAAAGCCAGGGCTGGATCCTGTCAAAACCGCAATCCGGATACTACGTTGCGCCTCGTGCTGCCGAAAGCCGCCCACGTTTGCCGACACAGGCGATTGCCAAAACCGAGCAGGCGGACACCAACAGCTTCGTGTTTGATGTGCTGCAAGCCACGCGTGACCCTGGCATCATGCCGTTTGGCTCTGCCTTTCCCGATCCCGAACTCTTTCCGCAGCGTCAGTTGATGCGCTCGCTGGTCAAAGTCTCGCACAATCTGAAACCCAGTGATGCCTTGAATAACCTGCCGCCCGGCAACGAAGCGCTGCGGAAAATTCTGGCGCAACGTTATGCCCAGCAGGGCATCACCTTGTCGCCGGACGATATCGTCATCACCAACGGCGCGATGGAAGCGCTCAACCTCAGCCTGCAAGCGGTGACCGAACCCGGTGATTGGGTGGTGATTGAAAATCCTTCTTTCTACGGTGCCTTGCAGGTGATTGAACGCCTGAAACTGAATGCGATTGCCATCGCCAGCGATGTTGAGCAGGGCATCGATCTCGACGAGCTGGAGCAGGCATTGCAACGCTGGCCGGTCAAAGCCTGCTGGCTGATGACTAACCGACAAAACCCGCTGGGCTTTACCCTGAGCGCTGAACGAAAACAACAGTTGGTCACTCTGCTGTCGCGCTACCAGGTCGCGATGATTGAGGATGACGTTTACAGCGATCTCTACAGCGGCCACGACAAGCCTTTGCCCGCCAAAGCTTTTGATCGCGAGGGGAATGTGCTGCATTGCGGCAGCTTTTCGAAGAACCTGGTAGCGGGATTTCGCGTCGGTTGGGTGGCGGCCGGGCGCTATGCACAGCGCGTACAGCGTATTCAGCTCATGAGTACGCTCTCCACCAGCGCGCCGATGCAGCTGGCATTGGTCGACTTCCTCAGCACCCGCAGTTACGACACGCATTTAAAGAAGCTGCGCCAGACGCTGGCAAAGCGTAAGCAACTGGCCCAGCAAGCATTGCGCCGTGTGCTGCCTGCTGATGCGCAGATCGGTGATACGCCGGGCGGCTATTTCCTGTGGATTACGCTGCCGGAACAGATCAATACGACGCAGCTTTATCATCTGGCGTTGAAAGAGGGCATCAGCATCGCGCCCGGTCAGCTGTTCTCGGGCAGTGAAGGATTCAGCCACTGTTTTCGCTTCAACACCGCCTGGCCGTGGGATGCGCGCGCCGAGGCGGCGGTGGAGACGTTAGGGAAATTGATTGCTCAGTTGGCGTCGGCTTAAGGGCTCTGCCGCAAAATGTTGGCCCCCGAGACGACTGACCACAAAGGATGACCAATGTGGTCAGTCTGAATTGTCATCAATGTGCCGGTTGTACCTGCAGGGCAACCTGACAACATCGCGTCAGATTTTTGTAGCCTGTGCTGTCTCGCATCTCGTGCAAGACGATATTCATCAGATAGTTGCTGCCTGCTTATTGCCCCATGTCAGGTAATAAACATCATAAAAATCCACCTCACCTTTCTGCTTCATCAGGCGATCGATGCCGCTGCGCACGCGGTCGGGCGTGCCGGGATTTTCCACGATCTTATCCAGCGCCTGCTGCGAAACCGGCTGCACATAATACCATTCACCGTTGTAGCACACGCGCAAATCCAGCGTGTCGATATCCTCAAAGCGGTATTTGGGGTTGATATCCATCAGCATCAGGAAGCTCATCACCAATACAAAGGCGGTGGCGAACCAAAACGCTGGCCAGCCAAGCATGTCGGTGGAGAAGATCAGCGCCACGCACAGCGCGTAACACAGATACATGATCGCCCACAGCCCCGGATGGGTTTTAAGGAATGATAAGCTAAAGCGTGGCAGATTATCGCGCTGGCCTTCACGGTTAAGCGTGGCGATTTCATCGAGCAGAATTTGTTTGATCGCTTCCATAGTTCACCTCTGAATGTTACTGCCTGCCAGTTAATCACATAACAGTGAAGCGAATCAGATACAGAATTGAGGTGTTTTTTTATAACAGTTTATTGGCGGCTTTTCCGGTCCCACAAAATGTTAAATATGTTGCCAGGTAATTTGGCTTTAGTAAGGTAAATCATTCTTTTATGTGAATTTTGTCGGCGGGCGCACATTGTAATGCCGTCGGGGTTTGCCACAATTAAGCAACGTGGCTTCCCGGAGAAAGAGTATGACTGCCAACACTTCCAGCCTGCTGTTACTGATGTCTTTCGCCGCCGGTACCTTTTCTGCAGGTTCATCAAATAATCCGCAGCATTTGATGCTGTCGCAGCCCTCAGGCGGTGTGCCTAACAATCTGCTGCCGCTGATCATCTGGCCCGGCATTGCGCCTGACTATGATGAGGAGCTGCAAAGCAACAGCGCCGAATGGTTTGAAAAAACCTTCACGGCTAACGGCTGGCCGGCCGCGTGGCGCGCGCCAATCTTCCCTTACACCCATTACCATCCCAACACCCATGAAATTCTGGGCGTCGCGTCGGGCTGGGCGGAAGTGCTGTTTGGCGGCGATAGCGGCCGTATGGTGACGCTACGTGAGGGTGATGCGGTGCTGATCCCCGCCGGTGTCGGCCATAAACAGGTGTTCGCCTCAGACGATTTTTTCGCCGTTGGCGCCTATCCTGAAGGGATGTCCCCGGAAACCGTGCGTGATGAACCTTCTCGTTTACGCGCGGCGAAAGATCAGATCGCGCGCGTACCTTTGCCGCATCGCGATCCTTTCACGGGGGGCGATGGAGCGATGACGGATATCTGGCTGCCAATTGCGCAGCAGCTAATGCACCAGTAAGGTGCAATCTGAGTGTTATTCGGCGCTGCTCCACTATCGGGGTGCGTGTGCCGTTTGGGGCGTGAGCCTCTGGCACACTTTGTGCAGGAGAGGATCCAGGTCCTCTGACAAGCGCCGGGTAAATCATGAAAGAAAGCTACCAGATAGCGTCACACTTCTATGATGAGATGTTATTGAGCAACGGCGAACACCGTGCGCACTATCAGCATTACTGGGAGTGGTTACAACAGGCGGACAAAGAGGCTGTGGCGCGGAAACGCGAAGAAGCGGAACTGCTGTTTCATCGCGTGGGCATCACCTTCAACGTCTATGGTGAAGACGGCGGCGCGGAGCGGCTCATCCCGTTCGATAGCGTGCCGCGTATTATTCCGGCCAGTGAGTGGGCGATGCTCGATCGCGGCATCCGCCAGCGCGTGCAAGCCCTGAATGCCTTCCTGCATGATATCTACCATCAACAACACATCCTCAAGGCGGGGATCGTGCCTGCCGAGCAGGTGCTGGTAAACGATCAATATCAGCCCTGCATGCAAGGTGTCGATCTGCACCGCAACATCTATGCGCACATCACCGGTGTCGATATGGTGCGCAACAACGACGGCGAGTACTACGTACTGGAGGACAATCTGCGCACGCCTTCTGGTGTCTCCTACATGCTGGAGAACCGCAAGATGATGATGCGCCTCTACCCGGAACTGTTCGTCGAGCAGCATATTGCGCCGGTAGAACGCTATCCTTCACACCTGCTGCAAACCCTGCGCGAAAGCTCACCGGTCAACGATCCGGTGGTAGTGGTGCTGACGCCGGGCCGCTTCAACAGCGCCTACTTCGAACACAGTTTCCTTGCGCAGCAGATGGGCGTTGAGCTGGTGGAAAGTGCCGATCTGTTTGTCAAAGACGGTGCGGTGATGATGCGCACCACCGCCGGGCCGTGCAAAGTCGATGTGATCTATCGCCGTATTGATGATGCGTTCCTCGATCCGCTGGCGTTCCGTCCCGATTCGATGCTCGGCGTGCCGGGCCTACTGTCGGTGTATCGCTCCGGTAACGTGGTGTTGGCCAATGCCATTGGCACTGGCGTGGCCGATGACAAATCGATCTACCCTTATGTGCCGGATATGATCCGCTTCTATCTGGATGAAGATCCGATCCTCAACAACGTGCCGACCTGGCAGTGCCGCAAGCCGCAGGATCTGACTTACGTCCTCGCCAATCTCAGCAAAATGGTGGTGAAAGAGGTACACGGCGCCGGCGGTTACGGCATGTTGATTGGCCCGGTGGCCAGCCAGCAGGAGCTGAGTGATTTTCGCGATCGTTTGAAAGCACGCCCGGAAAACTATATCGCGCAGGACACGCTCTCGCTCTCCACCTGCCCGACGTTTATCGACAACGGCCTGGCGCCGCGTCATATCGATTTGCGTCCCTTTGCCTTATGCGGTGCGGATATTCGTTTAGTGCCGGGTGGCTTAACCCGCGTGGCGCTGACCGAAGGTTCGCTGGTGGTGAACTCATCGCAGGGCGGTGGCACCAAGGACACCTGGGTTCTGGAGGATGACGCATCATGCTAAGCCGCACGGCCAGTGGCCTCTATTGGATGGCGCGCTATCTGGAGCGCGCAGAACAACTTGCCCGGGTGCTGGATGTCACCAACCGGCTTTCGCTGATGCCGGTGCGTAACAGCCAAACCGATGAGCTGTTGTTGCCGCTCAATCTCACCGGCACGCGCCAGCTGTTTGAAACCCTGAACGGGCGTTTCACCATGCCGCAGCTGTTTAACTTTTTCGCCCTCGACGATCGCAACCCTAGCAGTATTTTTAGCTGCTGGCAGGAGGCGTGGAACAATGCGCACGCGGTGCGCGGCAGTTTGTCGTCCGAGGTGTGGGAGAGCATCAACTCAACGTGGATTGAGATGCGTAACATGCGGCGACGCGGCATCACCAGCGCCAACGCCGACAGCTTTTTCGACTGGGTTAAAGAGCGCTCCCACCTGTTTCGTGGCGCGATGTTCGGCACCTTGCTGCGCGGCGATGCGATGTGCTTTATCCGCATCGGCACGCTGATGGAGCGCAGCGACGGCACCGCGCGTTTGTTGAGCGTCAACCAGCAACTGCTGGAGCAAAACCCCGATTCGGTGCGGGAATACTACTGCCTCGATACCTTGCTGCGTGCGGTGTCGGCGCGTGAAGCCTATAACGCGATCTTTAAGCAGCAGCTGATGCCGGATCTGGTGAATGAGATGCTGATCCTGCGTAACGAAAGCCCGCGTTCGCTGCACTCCTGCATTGAGGAGATCGCCAACCAGCTGGAACAGATCGGCAGCAGCGGTGAGGATCGTCCACGCTATCTGGTGACGGTGCTGTTAGCCGAAATGCGCTTCAGCACCTGGGAGAGTTTGACGCGTGACGGGTTGTACAGCTGGCTTAATCACTTTCTCACGCAGACCAATGCGCTGGCAGAAAGCATCAATCAGACCTACCTGGAGGCGAAATGAGACTGAACATCGAGCACAAAACCTGGTATGCCTATGAGCATCAGGTCAAACTCAGCACCCAGTATCTGCGCCTGACGCCGCAAAACTCGGTGCACCAGCAGATTCTGTCATGGGATCTCGATTTACCGTGCGAAGCCACGCGCACCCTGGATGCTTACGGCAACGTGTTGCATGTGCTGACGCTGGATACGCCACATCAGCAACTGGAGATTGCCGCGCGCGGGGTGGTGGAAATTCTGGATGAAGGGGAGTATTCCCCCGACCCTGAATCGATCCTTTCGCCATTGGTGTTTCTGCGCGCCACGCCATTAACCTTGCCCGATGCGGCGATACGCGATTTCGCACAGCGCTACTGGCACGCGGAAAAACCGCTCGCCAGCCTGGAAAAACTGATGGATGAGCTGCTGTTAAAAATGCCGTACCAGCCAGGCAGCACCCAGGTGAGTGATACCGCAGCGAAAGTATTTGCGGCGGGCAGCGGCGTTTGCCAGGATCACAGCCATGTGTTTCTGGCTTGTTGTCGCAGTCTCGGGATCCCGGCGCGCTATGTCAGCGGCTATCTTTATACGGACAATGTAGAACACGTTGCTACTCACGCCTGGGTTGAAGCCTGGCTGGATGGCAGTTGGCACAGCTTTGATATCACCAACAATACGCGCAGTACGCGCCAGCATTTACGTCTGGCGGTGGGTGTGGATTATCTCGATGCTTGTCCGGTGCGCGGTATGCGGCTGGGTGGCGGCGGTGAGGATATGCTGGCGATGGCCGCGGTGCAGCAGGTGCATGCGCAGCAGTGATATTTTTTTGCAGGCGTGACTATGACTTATTGTGTGGCAATGCGTTTATCGTCAGGGATGATTTTTGTATCGGATTCACGCACCAACGCGGGCGTCGATCATATTTCCACGTTCCGTAAATTACATGTGTTTCAGGTGGATGATGAACGCACGCTGGTGCTGCAAAGCGCCGGTAATCTGGCGACCACGCAAAGCGTGATGAGTTTGCTACGGCGTAATAACCACGACAGCGACCAGCCCAATCTGCTGAATGGGCGCTCGCTGTATGACATTGCGCTGCTGGTGGGGGAAACCCTGCGTGAAGTGATCAAACGTGATGGCGAAGAGTTTGGTGGCACGCTGCTATTAGGGGGGCAGATTCGTGGTGAAGAGCCGCGCCTGTTCCAGATCTATCCGCAGGGCAACTTCATTGAAGCCAGCGTGGATACGCCTTATTTCCAGATTGGTGAAAGCAAGTACGGCAAGCCGATTATTGATCGCGTATTGCGTTATGAGACCCCGCTCAGCCAGGCGATGCAGTGTGCGCTGATTTCCATGGACTCGACGCTGGCGAGTAATATTTCGGTGGGCCTGCCGCTGGATGTGATGGTGTATCACACCGACAGCTTCAAAGATAACGAACAGCATCATATTACCGAACAGCAACCTTACTTTTCGCAGATTCGTCAGTTGTGGAGCAAAGGCTTGTTGAGCGTGTTCTCACAATTGCCGCCGTTAAAACTTTAACCGCTCACGCACGATGAATCGGGCGGTGCCACACCATCGATAAGTGGTTGTCTTTTCAGGGGCGGCTTCTGCCGCTCGCTGGCTCGACAATCCTCTATACGGTTCGCTAGCGGTGCCATTACTGACTAACGCCCTGCGTTTCCCCCCGTTATTTCCGTTTCGCTTTCTCACTGGTCATAAATCTGAAAACAAGCCTGTTTAACTTCGGTGCCATAAACCTCTGCGCACAAAAGGTGAATGATGTTTTCTGTTGATCAGCTTCTCGATACTTACTGGCCAGGCCATCACCCCGCGAACTGGCAAAAAAGCCTGTTGAAATGGGCGGTTCGCGAACATGAATTCCAATCTTTTGCTGACCGTTATCGCCACCTGAAAGGGGTGGATATGGTCGAGCAAGTGCTGGAGCACCTGGATGTGCGCTGTGAATTAAGTGAACGCGATTTGGAGCAGATCCCGACCAGCGGTCCGGTGGTGATTGTCGCCAACCATCCGCTCGGTGCGCTGGACGGACTGGCGCTGCTGGCGGCCGTGTCTCAGGTGCGTCGTGATGTGAAAATCGTGGCAAACCGCATGCTGATGATGCTGGAGCCGATCAACAATCTGATGTTGCCGGTGGATAACATGGGCAACCGCACCAGTCGCGAACAGCTGACGCGCATGCAGCAGCATCTCGACAATCAGGGCGCACTGATTATCTTCCCGGCGGGTGAAGTGTCGCGCCTTTCGAGCCGTGGTGTGCGCGATAACCGCTGGCATCACAGCTTCCTGCGCCTGGCCGCCCGTGCTCGTGCGCCGATTGTTCCGGCACACGTCGTCGGACGTAATAGCCTTGCGTTCTATGCCGCCGCCAAAATCGCCTCACCGCTGGCGCTGCTGATGCTGGTGCGCGAGATGTTCCGCCAGCGTGGATCGCGCATCAAGCTGCACATTGGCGAGCAGATCCCGTTTGCCAACTGGCACGATGGCCACACGCCGGGCAAAGAGCTGGCGAAACGGCTGCGCAAGCACTTATATCGCATTGGTCAGGGCCGTCGTGGTCTGTTCCAGACTGAAGCGGCGATTGCGCGCCCGGAAGATCGTGCCGAACTGAAAAAAGCGCTGATGGAGAGTGAGCGTCTCGGCTCGCTGCCGGATGGCAAACAGATTTACCTGTGGCGTCGTAACGGCGCGACCTGGGTGCCGCTGCTGCGTGAACTCGGACGCCTGCGTGAAATCGCCTTCCGCGCGGTGGGCGAGGGCAGCGGTCGCCGCCGTGACCTCGATAAATACGATGACGATTACTATCACCTGATTCTGTGGGATGACGATGCGCTGGAGATTGTGGGCGCTTATCGCTTTATTCCGGGTGCCGAGCAGCTGGAGCGTCGTGGTCTGGAAGGCATCTACAGCGACAGCCTGTTCCACTACGACGAGCGCATGTTGCCGATCATCAATCAGGGCCTGGAGCTGGGTCGCAGCTTTATCCAGCCCGCCTACTGGGGCAAACGCGGCCTGGATTATCTGTGGATGGGCATTGGTGCCTATATCGCCAAATACCCGGAGACCCGTTACCTGTTCGGTCCGGTGTCGATCTCCGGCGGTATGCCGCTGGCGGCGCGCGATCTGCTGGTGGCGTTCTACCGCATGTACTTCCCGACTGAATTGCCGCTGGCAAAATCGCGCCGTCCTTATCCGGCCTCGCTGCCGGAGGTGCTGGCGCAGTTTACCGGTGATAACTATGCGGAAGACTTGCGTCGTCTGAAGCATCTGCTGGCAAATCTCGGCACCGCGATTCCCACGCTCTACAAGCAGTACTCGGAAGTGTGTGAACCGGGCGGAGTGCAGTTTATCGATTTCGGCAGCGATCCTGATTTCAACAACTGTATCGACGGGCTGGTGCTGGTGGACCTGTCACGCGTGAAGCCATCACGCTATGAGCGCTACATCGGCATGCATTTGCAGGTTGAAAGCGTCGAATAAGTAGCAGGGAGGCTTTAGGGCCTCCCGTTTTGTTTGAGCACGGAAACGTCAAATCGATGTCACGGGATCGTCATCTGATTGTCGTAGGGTCTTAGCCGGACTGTCAGATAAAGGCCAGAAACATGGCAACGATCATACTTCGCGGGTTAAGCAAAGCCTTTGCTGCCCAGCCGGTACTTCAGGATATCTCGCTGCAGATTGCGCAGGGAGAGTTCATCGCCGTTCTGGGTCCTTCGGGCTGCGGCAAAACCACCTTATTACGTCTGCTGGCGGGCTTTGAAACCGCTGATGCCGGTGAAATCCACGTCGGTGAGCGCTGCTTTGCTGCGCCGGGCGTGCACCTGCCGCCGGAAGATCGCCAGCTCGGCGTGGTGTTCCAGAGCTATGCGCTGTGGCCACATATGACGGTGGCGGAAAACGTCGCCTACAGCCTGAAAGTCAACGGCGTGGCGCGCCATGAGCGTGACAGCCGCACGCAGCAGGCGCTGGAACTGGTGGGATTAGAAAACTTTGCCTCGCGCCGTCCTTCCGATCTTTCCGGTGGACAGCGTCAGCGTGTGGCGTTAGCCCGCTGTCTGGTCGCTAAACCGACGCTGGTGCTGCTCGATGAGCCATTGGCCAACCTAGATGTGCACCTGCGCGCTACCATGGAAGAGGAGTTTCGACGCTTCCATCGCCACAGCCACGCCACCTTGCTCTACATCACCCACGATCAGCACGAAGCGATGGCGCTGGCCGACCGCATTGTCGTGATGGACAGCGGCCGCGTGATGCAGTTCGCCACGCCGCAAACCCTGTGGCGTGAACCGGCGAATGCAATGGTGGCGGGATTTATCGATGACGGCAAAGTGCTGCCGGTCAGCGATATCGAACCTACCGGCGAGGGCAAAGCGCTCGCCACGTTGTGCGGTCTGCGCGTCACCTTGCGCTGTGCGGCCGAACAACGCCCGATGCCCCATGGCAAAGCCAGTTTTCATGCGGTGGATTTCCGTCTCGCTGAACCGGGTGAACCGCAGTTTGCGGCACGCGTGCAGCGGGTGATCTATCGCGGCAGCCATTACCAAATTGATGTTGCACCCATCGAGGCACCAGACCACAGCATCACGCTGCAGCTGGCCGATGCCGCTTTACCCGTTGTTGACGCGACCCTTGGTGTGGCGCTGCGCGACGGTTGGATTCTTCCTTCATAACGTTCAAACCTTAGGGAAATTGCTATGCGCACGTCTTTTAACGCTTTGATGTTAGCCAGTGGATTAGTGTTTGCCGCCACCAGCCACGCCGATGATGCCCCGTCCGGCAAGCTGGTGATTTACACCTCACAGGCACCGGAAATCGCGCAGCAAACCGTGGACGCGTTCAAAGCCGCGTACCCGAAAGTCGAAGTGGAGTGGACGCGTAACGGCACCACACAGCTGATGAACGTATTGCAGACCGAGATGATGAGCGGTGGCGCTAAGCCAGATGTGCTGCTGATTGCCGATGCCATCAACCTTGGCGCGTTGAAGAATCAGAACCAGCTCTACAGCTACAAAGATGCGCCACTGAGCCACATCAATCCGTCGTTCTACGACAAAGACAAAAGCTTCTTTGGCACCAAAATCATCGCCACGGTGATTGCTTATAACACCCAGCACGCACAGCCGATTGACAGCTGGAACGCGCTAGCGGTAGAGGCCAATAAAGGTCAGATCGCCATGCCAAGCCCGCTCTACTCTGGTGCGGCGCTGTACAAGCTGCACACCGATATCAACACGCCAACCATCGGATGGAACTTCTACAAGAAGCTGGCAGCGATTGGTGTGGCTCCGCAGGGCGGCAATGGCCCGGCGCTGAAAGCGGTGGCCAGCGGACTGGATAAGTACGGCATCATCACTGATGCTGACGTGATTCTGGCGAAGAAAAAAGGCTCGCCAGTCGATCTGGTGTACCCGAAAGAGGGCGTCTCTTACGTGACGGAGCCGGTAGCGATCATGAAGTCGGTGCACAACCTGCCCGCCGCTAAAGCCTTCGTAAACTTTATGCTGTCTGAGCAAGGCCAGAAGCTGGTGGTCGAGCAGGGTAACCGTCCGGTGGACGATCGTGTTTCTGCACCGGCCAGCTTTACGCCCATTAATAAAATCAAACTGCTGACCCCTGACGTGGCGAAAGCCATCAAGGAAGATGCCACGGTGCGCGATCAGTTCACCGCAATGTTTGGCGGCTAAGCATGAGCGTGGTGAGCAACGAATGGCGTAACGCGACGCGTGGCGGCCAACGCTGGCGTCTCAACAGCGAAAAGCTGATCCTGGCGCTGATGGTGCTGCTGATTGGTTTGCTGTCTGTCGCGCCGCTGCTGCGACTGGTGTGGACGGCGATTGCTCCTCAGGGCGTGCCGGACATGGCTCGGTTAACGCGCTTGGTAGCCAGCGACCGCGTGCTGATTGCCAGTGGCAATACGTTGCTCATCGCCTTTAGCTCGACCCTGATTTCGGTGCTGCTCGGCGCCGCCGCCGCCTGGCTGGTGGCGCTGAGCGATTTGCGCGCCAAAACCGCCTGGGTGTTTGCCTTTATCCTGCCGCTGATGATTCCGCCGCAGGTCACGGCGCTGGCGTGGCTGCAGGCGCTGGCACCGTCCAGCCCGTTAGCGCTGCTGTTTGGTTCGCTCGGCTTGCCGTGGTTTGCGCCCGGCGAACAGCCGCTCTATTCGCTGAGCGGCATCGTGCTGCTGCTCGGTACACACAACGCGCCACTGGTGTTTCTCACCGTGCGCGCGGGTTTACGTCGCTTACCGGCCGATTTAGTCGAAGCGGCACAGATTAGCGGCGCGTCCAGGATGCGCGTGCTGTTCACCATCATTCTGCCGCTGGCGCGTCCGGCGATCTTTGCCGGGGCCGCGCTGACCTTTGTCGCCGCTGCCGGTAACTTCGGTATTCAGGCGATGCTGGGTATTCCCGCCCGCGTGCCGACACTGATCACGCTGGTCTATCAGCAGCTCAACGGCATTGGTCCGAGCGCCTTACCCAATACCGCCGTTTACGCGCTGCTGATTGCCGTGATCACGCTGGCGGGTATGGCGGCCAGCGCCTGGCTCGGTGGGCGTCATGATGTGCGCGTCAACGGTGCGCCGCGCCTGTGGCAGCAAACGCTAGGGCGCGGGCGCATGGCGATTGAAGGTACCGCCTGGCTGTGGATGGTGCTGACGCTGCTGCTGCCGGTCAGTGCGCTGCTGATCACTGCACTCACCAGCGGATATGGTCAGGCACTCACCTGGCAAACGCTGACCCTGGAGAACTTCCGCAGCGCGCTATGGGGCTACCCAGCGGTGCGCCACGCCTTTATGACCAGCCTCGGGCTAACCACGCTGGCGGCGATGATTTTGACGTCCACCGCGCTGTTCCTGGCGTATTTCCTCAGCTGGCGACGGACCAAACTGTTGCGCGGCCTGTGGCTGGCCAGTGAACTCACCTATGCCTTGCCGGGCATTGTTACCGGTGTCGCCGCGATGCTGTTCTTCCTGCGGCCGCTGCCGATAATCAATGTGTCGCTGTATGGCACGGTGTGGATCATCCTCGCCGCGTATCTGGCGAACTTCCTTGCGCTGGTGCTGCGCCCGACCCTGGCAGGCTTCGCGCAACTGGAACCAGCGCTGGATGAGGCGGCACGCTTGTGCGGTGCCAGCTTTATGCGCCGCATGCGCGATATTTTACTGCCGCTGGCTGCGCCTTCTGCGCTGGCGGGCACGGTGCTGGTGTTCCTCACCGCACTGAATGAAATCCAGGTTTCGGTATTGCTGGTCACCTCGCAAACCCAAACCATCGGACCCACCATCGTGTTCCTCGACGAAGGGGGCTCCGCCTCGCTGGCGGCCGCGGTAGGCTGCCTGATGATTCTGGTCGTGTGTTTGCTGATGGGATTGGCAACGCGGCTGGCGCGGCGCCTGCCGCAAGGGGTTTTACCATGGCAAGCTTAACGGTTATCAGCGGTGTGGGCGGCAAGCTGCCCGCGGCCTTTTTGGTTGAGATGGAAGGCTATCGCCTGCTGTGGGATCTCGGCGCCGGTCCGCAACCCGGCGTGCGCCCGGATATCCGCGCCATTGGCCGGGTTGATGCGTTGTGTTTGACCCACTCGCACATTGATCACGCCGCCTCGCTCGACTGCTGGGCGCAAATCGGCTCACCGCCGGTGTACGCCACCGAGCAAACCTGGTTGCAGTTGGCTAACGTCGCGGTGCCGATG
>NZ_DAMDQC010000087.1:0-16681 GCF_032082325.1 Pantoea sp. CTOTU50773
CCGCTACGACTATGCCGATGAATATTTGCAGGTGGTGTACAAGCTGCTGGAAGGCAGTTGGGAACAGGATGCGGTATTGCGCGATCGTGAACGGCGTATCTTCAGCGATCCCCGCAAAATTCACCCCATCAATCACCAGGGCACCTTCTTCAACGTACCGGGCATTCACCTGTGCGAGCCGTCGCCGCAGCGCACGCCAGTGTTGTATCAGGCGGGTGCATCGAGTCGCGGCAAACAGTTTGCCGCTGAGCACGCGGAATGCGTGTTTGTTGCCGCGCCGTCGAAAGTGCTGCTGAAGAAAACCGTCGCGGATATTCGTCGCCGTGCAGAAGAAGCAGGGCGCGATCCGCGCAGTATCCTGATCTTCAATCTGCAAACGGTAATCGTCGGGGAGACCGATGCCGCCGCGCAGGCGAAGTGGAAAGAATACCAAAGCTATGTCAGTTACGAGGGGGCACTGGCACTGGTATCCGGCTGGACGGGTATCGACTTCGGTCAATATCAACCTGACCAGGTGCTGAAGTACCTTCACACCAATGCCATCCAGTCAGCCGTCGAAACCTTCTCCACCGCCGATCCCGATCGTCAGTGGACGGTTAAAGCGCTGGCGGATTGGGTGGGCATTGGCGGCTTTGGCCCGCTGATTGTCGGCAGTGCAGCAACCGTCGCCGACGAACTGCAAAGCTGGGTGGAAGACACTGACGTTGATGGTTTCAACCTCGCCTACGCATTAACGCATGAAACCTTTGAAGATGTGGTTGAACTGCTGATACCTGAACTGCAAAAGCGCGGTGTTTACAAGAAGGCGTATGCGGAAGGTACGCTGCGCGAGAAGCTGTTTAACGCCGGACCACAGTTAACCGCACCGCATCCCGGCGTGGGCTATCGGGTGAAAAATTCGGTACTGCCGGAGGTCATATGATTGAAATTGACCAGCTGAGCAAGCATTACCGCACCGCGGATGGACGCATCACCGAGGTGCTGAAAGCCATCAACTTGCAGGTACCACAGGCCAACATCACTGCTGTCGTTGGGCCCAGCGGCGCGGGAAAATCCACGCTGGCGAAGTGCATCAGTTTACTGGAGCAGCCCAGCGCGGGCAGCATTCGCATCAATGGCAGCGATCTCTCGCGGCTGAATGGCGAAGCACTGCGTCGCGCGCGCCGTTCGATTGGCACCGTTTTTCAATCTTCTGCCCTACTGCAGCGCAAAAGCGCCTGGGAAAACATTGCGTTGCCATTGCGTTATCTCGGCGTGGTCGAGCGGGATATTTCTGCGCGTGTCGGTGAGTTGCTGGAGAGTGTTGGCCTGAGTCATAAAGCCAAAGCGTATCCCGATCAGCTTTCAGGGGGCCAGCGTCAACGTATTGGTATCGCGCGTGCGCTAGCGCTAAGGCCTGGCGTGCTGCTGGCCGACGAAGCGACTTCTGGTCTCGATCCTGAAGCCACGGTAGCGGTGCTGGATTTGCTAAAGAAACTGCGTGACGACTACAAGCTGGCGATTGTACTAATCACCCACGAGATGGATGCCGTGCGTCAGGCGGCCGATGCCGTTGCCGAAATTCGCGATGGGCAGATTGTGCAGTATGGCGTGCTGAAACAGTTACTGGCGCAGCCCGATTCCTCGCTGGGGCAACGTCTATTCCCACTGGTGGCGCAACCTGGCGTGGCGGAATTGATTCTGCAACTGAGTTATCGCACAGATGTACCGGTCATCAGCGACTGGATCTCGCGTCTGAGTGTGCAGTTCAATCTGCGCATCGATCTGCTTGGCGCGCACGTTGAGCAGGTCAATGGTATCCAGGCCGGACGCTTGCAGGTGGGCATTCACTTCCAGCAAGAGCGTGTGCCACTGGCGCGATTGCTGGCGCAGCTCGAACAGTTTGGACTGGTTGCCAGCGTCTCGGGCAGCGTACATCAGCTGCGGGAGGCGGTATGAGCGTTTCCGTGCTAAGTCAGGACACGCCGTGGCTGGAAATTCCGGCATTGATGTTACCTGCGATGGGTGAGACCGCGCTGATGGTCGGCATCGTCATGCTGTTCGTGGTGAGCCTCGGCGGTATCGTTGGCGTGGTGTTGTTTAACACCTCAGCACGTGGACTGTTTCCCCATCGCGGCGTGCATCGGGTGCTGAGCTGGATAGTGAATATGGGACGCTCGTTGCCGTTTCTGGTGTTAATGGCGGCGATCATCCCGTTCACCTTCTGGCTGACCGGCACCACCATCGGTATCCCTGCGGCGGTGGTGCCGATGATTGCGGCGGGCATTCCGTTCTTTGGTCGTCTGGTGGATAACGCGTTGCGTGAACTGCCAGGCGAAGTGACCTCGGTGGGTTTGGTATGCGGCGGGTCGCGCTGGCAGATCATCCTTTCGGCGCAGCTGAGTGAGGCATTACCTGCTGTTGTTGCCGCCATCACTCTCAACCTGATTTCCATGATCGAGTACTCCGCCATCGCCGGCACCATCGGCGCGGGCGGTATCGGTTATTTAGCCGTGGTGTACGGCTATCAGCGCTTCGACAACCACATCATGATCGCCACCATTGTGGTGCTGATCGCTTTGATACAAACCATTCAATTTATCGGTGACCGTTTAGTCGCAATTCTACGCCATCCTCAGGGGATATCACGATGACAACACAAGAATTTGAGTTACGTAAGACGCGCCGCTGGCCGTGGCTGCTACTGATTTTAGTGGTCATTGCATTGGCCGCCGCCGCAGGGTTTTGGCGCAGTCAGCAACCGCAAGCGGTGGTCTTTGGCACCACGCTACAAATCCACTTTGAACCGGCAATGGCGGGAGAACAGAAGTTGATTGAGTATGTTGGCGAGCACATCGCGCCGGATTATGGTCTGAAGCTGGAAGCGGTGGGCGTGCAGGATCCGGTGCAGGCGGATCGCGCCGTGGCGCAAGGACAATATGCGGCAACCGTCTATCAGCACCAGTGGTGGTTGAAGCAGGTGGTGGATGCCAACGGTTTCCAGCTCACCTCTGCCTTACCGCTGTTCCAGTGGGCATTTGGCGTCTACTCCGATCGCTATAAATCCATAGCCGACCTGCCGCAGGGGGCCACCATTGTGGTGCCGGATGATGGCGCCAACCAGGGCCAGGCCTTGTGGCTGCTGGCACGTCAGGGTTTGATCACACTCGATCCCAACGTTGAACCGCGTACCGCCAAATTAAAAAACATTATCGGTAATCCGCATGGCTTCGTCTTCAAAGAACTCGATTTGCTAACCATGCCACGCGCGTTGAATTCGGTGGACGCGGCGATTGGCTATGTTTCGCAGTTTGATGCCGGAAAAGTGCCGCGTGATAAAGGCATTCTGTTCCCTCCGGCACCGCGTACTTTTGCCTCGCAGCTGGTGATTGGTACGCCCTATCTGGAGCAGGAGAACATCGTAAAGCTAAAACAGGCGTTCTCCGATCCTCGCGTTCAGCAGTGGCTGAAAACGACGGATGATCCGTTAGTTAAAGGCGTATTAGTGCCGGTCTCTGCAGACTAATTTCCTGGTGTTATCCTTCACCCGGGCTCGCGATGCGCGTCCGGGATTTTGTGTTTGAAAGTTTTTTATATTATTGATTTTAAACAATTTAATATCACTATTTGTTGCTTTGGACCTGAAGGGTAAGCGCTTATAACAACCTCACCTGCACAACTAAAAACAACGTGAGGCATTATGAGTACCGTTTCTTTCGAAAACACCTTACCGACGTCTGAGCCGGTTCGTTCGGTCAGTGATGTGGCAAGGCTGATCAACACCCGCAGTGACAAAAACAATTATGCGCGCATGATTGTGTTCCTCGCGCCCGGCGGCGTCTTCCTCGATGCCTACGATCTCACCACGCTCTCTTATGGAATTGACGATGTGGTACGCGAATTCCAGCTTTCTCCTCTTCTCACCGGATTGGTAACGTCCTCAATCATGGTCGGCACCATCGTCGGTAATCTCATTGGTGGCTGGCTGACCGACAAATATGGCCGTTACTCGGTGTTTATGGCCGATATGCTGTTCTTCGTGGTCTCGGCCATCGCAGCGGGATTAGCGCCCAATGTCTGGGTACTGATTGGCGCACGTTTCCTGATGGGGATTGGCGTGGGTATCGATTTACCCGTGGCGATGTCCTACCTGGCGGAATTTTCTAAATTCGCAGGCAAAGGCAACAAAGCCGCGCGACTCGCCGCCTGGTGCCCGATGTGGTACGCCGCGTCAACGGTGTGTTTCCTGCTGATCTTCGCGCTCTACTTCCTGTTACCGAAAGAGCATCTTGACTGGTTGTGGCGCGCATCGCTGCTGTTCGGGGCCGTTCCCGCGTTGTTGATCATCGCAGTGCGCAGCAAATTTATGAACGAATCACCGCTGTGGGCAGCCAATCAGGGCGATCTGAAGTCTGCGGTGCGCATTTTGCGTGACTCTTACGGTATTCATGCGCATGAAGCGGAACCCGAAGCACCACCAGCAGAAGCGGCACCCAAAGTAAGTTTCCGCGTGCTGTTCCAGAAACCCTGGCGTGAACGCACCATCGTGGCAGGCGTGATGAACATCTGCATCTCGTTTGAATACACCGCGATCGCCTTCTTCCTGCCTTCGATCCTCGCGCAGTTCCTCGGCGCGGGCGTGTTTGAAACGATCTCCGCATCGCTCGGCCTGAACGCGCTGTTTGCTTTCACCGGCGGTCTGCTGGGCATGCGTCTGGCCTGGAAATATCCGTCTCGCCATGTGGCAATGGCCGGATTTGCACTGCAATTCTTCGCACTGATTGCATTGGCATTGATTGGGCACCCTGAAGCGATTACGGGGATTGTGTTTGCGGTGCTGATGCTTGGCTTGTGGTTGTTTGCTGAAGGCTTTGGTCCGGGTGCGCAGCTGATGATCTATCCGGCGCTCTCTTATCCAACTTCCATTCGCGCTACTGGCGTGGGCTTCAGTCGTGCGCTGTCAGGGATTGGCAGCGCGCTGGCGCTGTTTATTCTGCCGATTCTGCAAGCGGCGCTGGGCACCAATATGTTCTGGGTGGTGTCGCTTGCCGCCATCATCCCGATCTTTTTCCTGCTCGCGGTGCGCCACGAACCGACGCGCCACGACATCGACGATCTTTCTCATCAGGAGTGATTATGAGCCAACTTTCTACAGGCACCGATTACGCTGCGCTGGCGGCGCAATTCCGTCCACTGTTTGATCGTATTGCTGAAGGCGCAGTGGAGCGCGAACGCAGCCGCACCTTGCCCCATGAAGCAATCACCTGGTTAAAAGAGGCGGGCTTCGGCACCGTGCGCATTCCGAAAGAGCAGGGCGGGTGGGGCGCATCGCTACCGCAGCTGTTCCAATTGCTCACCGAACTGGCGGAAGCGGATTCCAATCTGCCGCAGGCATTACGTGCGCACTTTGCATTTGTCGAGGACCGCCTCAACCAGCCCAACAGCGCTGAGCGCGATCGCTGGTTCCGCCGTTTTATCGACGGCGAGCTGGTGGGCAGCGGCTGGACTGAAATTGGCGCGGTGAAACTCGGCGATGTGATTACCCGTGTCACGCCCGTCGCAAATGGCTGGACGCTCAACGGCGAGAAGTTTTACAGCACGGGCACGTTATTTGCAGACTGGATTGATGTGTATGCTCGACGCAATGACAATCAGGGCGATGTCATCGCTCTGGTAAGCACTCACCAACCCGGTGTAACGCGTGATGACGATTGGGATGGTTTTGGCCAACGCTTAACGGGTAGCGGCACCACACGCTTTGAAAATGCGCACGTCGAGCAGCAACACGTCTTCGATTTCGCCACGCGTTTCCGCTATCAAACCGCGTTCTATCAACATGTGCTATTGGCAACACTAGCCGGGATTGGGAGGGCAGTCGCACGCGATGGTGCAAAAGCGGTGGCCGCTCGCAATCGTATTTACAGCCACAGCAACGGCGATTCATCACGTCAGGATGTGCAGGTGCTACAGGTCATCGGTGAGATCACCAGCCTGGCGTTTGCCGTCGAAGCGACGGTGATCCGCGCCGCACATTCACTGCAATCAGCGTATGAAGCGCACTTAAGCAGCGACGAAGCGCAACTTCTGGCAGTGAATGCGCTGGCCGAAGCTGAAGCGGGTCAGGCGCAGGTGATTGCCAGTGAGCTGGTACCACGTGCCGCCACCGAGTTGTTTAATGCGCTCGGCGCATCGGATACGCGCATCAGTAAAGCGCTGGATCGTCACTGGCGCAATGCGCGCACGGTGTCGTCACATAATCCGGTGATCTATAAAGCACGTGACATCGGTGGCTGGACGGTTAACGGGACGCCGCCGACAGGGATCTGGCAAATTGGGCGCGGGGAAGGGTAAAACATTTCATGCCGGGCGGCTTGAGCCGCCCACTTCTAATACAACGTTTTTAAACTGTCCTGAATCACATTCAGCGCCGTAGTGACATTGGAATTCGGCCGCCGCGTGACAAACAAACCATATGTCACTTTTACCGGAGCCTGCGCGACATTCACCAGACGCATACTGTCATGACGAATGAGTTCCGCTGGCAGCATGGCCACACCCAATCCGCCTTCAACAGCGGGGATGATCGCACCCAGGTTGGAGCTGGTTACCGCGATCCTAAACTCCTTGCCTGCTTCAATCAGCGCATCAAACATCAAGCGTCGCCATGAACAAGGTTCACCGCAAACAATAGCATCGACCGTCAGCGCGCTATCCCAGGGATAGTCAATTCCGCACACCCAATGCAGGTCGATCTCCCAACTGGTTAACGGGTCTTCACTGAAACCGGCGGTCAGACCCAAGACCATATCAAACGCGCTCTCCTGCCAACGTCTGGCGAGGATGTGATCGCTCTCAATGGAAAGCTCGATGTGCAGACCCGGACACAATCTTCTCAGCCTGCCAAGTGCAAAGGGGAGCAAACTCGATGCCACATCTTCGGACATACCGATGCGAAGCGTGCCGGCGGGCGTACTTTCACTCAGTTGCGCGACCGCCATTTCCCCCAACGCGAGAATTCGCACCGCAAAACTGAGCAGCACTTCTCCCTCTTTGGTGGGGACGACGCCGCGTCCTGTACGACGCAGCAAACGCTGGCCTGTATGTTCCTCTAGTCGACGAATCTGTGCACTGAGTGCGGATTGGGCGCGTCCGGCCTGTTCGGCGGCGCGTGTCAGGCTGCGGTGATGACAAACGGCAACGAAAGTACGAAGCAGCGCGGGTTCAAAATTGTCCGATATCATGATGGGGTTATGTCTGATACATGTGAATGCAGCCTACCAACATATCATCAGCTTCGCTACGCTTTATCTACCGATCATTATTCGTATTCAGCAGTGTGGAGACCAGAGATGAAAGCAGTCACTTACCCCCAACCAGGAGGTCCAGAGGTTTTACAACTGGTGGATGTCGTTGAACCTTCGATTACTCAGGATGAGCTGCTGGTGGCGGTGGAAGCCATTAGTGTTGAGGGTGGCGATATCATTTCGCGCAATAGTCAGCACTTACAAGCGGGCGAGTCACTTGGTTATGCGGCGGCAGGAACCATTCTTGCCATCGGTTCAAACGTGACGGGATTTAAGATCGGTCAGAAAGTGGCAACGTTTAACTGGCGAGGTGCCTATGCAGAACGTCGTGCTGTCGCTGCCTATAACTGTTTTCCTGTTCCAGATGGCCTGGATGCGCGCATTGCTGCCGCCATTCCGGTGGGGCCAGGCACCGCTGCATGGGCGTTTCATTTAGGTCAGCTGCAGCCAGGCCAAACCGTACTCATTCTCGGTGCGGCGGGCGGGGTGGGCATGGCTGCCGTCCAACTGGCATCCCGCATGGGTGCCCGGGTGATCGGAACCGGTACGCGTCCCGAATCACTGGAAAAATTACGTGAATTTGGCCTCAATGACGCCATTGTGGTGGGTGACAAGCAGGCTGGCGAGCAGGTGCGGGAATTGCTGGGCGGCAATAAAGTGGATTTGCTGATCGATACCATCGGCGGCGCAGCATTATCAGATGGCATTGAAGTATTAAAAGACGGCGGGTCGGCGGTTCTGATCGGCATTCTCGCTGGACGTAATCAGACGGTCGATGCGGAATATCTGCTGTTGCACCGTATTACGTTGATCGGATGCTTGCTGGGACCAGAATGGGGTGAAAAACAGATTGCCCGCGATTTGGTGAATGAACTGATGGTGATGGCGGCGAAAGGCGAACTGATCGTGCCTATCGATAGTACTTTCCCGCTGGAAAAGGTGGTTGAAGCGCATCAACGAGCAGAAACGCGTGGGCGTTTGGGCAGAGTGTTTATCACTGTTTAACAGTGTGCGGCCGTAAGGCCGCACACTATCTGGTCACTGCTTATCCAGTGACCAGGTCGCACTGCGCACATCCACTTTCACCGGCAGCAGTCCGACACGGGTAAACGTATCCGCTAGCGCCTGCTGTTCATCGAACACCTGCGGCGTCATACGCGTAGCGCCATACGGCAGGCGTTTCAACGTGGTCTGCCAGATTGCCTTATCTAACCCGGTCGATTTGGACAGAATCGCGGCAGCCTCATCCTGATTAGCGTTCGCCCAGTCACTCAATTTGCTCAATTCATCCACCACCTGTTTCACGGTGTCAGGATGGCCTTCGGCAAAGGAGCGGCTGGCGAGATAGAAGGTGTAATGCAGCACCAAACCTTCTGCATTACGGATTTCACGCGCGTCGGCGTTCGCTTCCACTTCTGCGAGGAACGGATCCCAGATCACCCACGCATCAATCGCGCCTTTCTGGAAGGCGGCGCGCGCATCAGCTGGTGGCAGGTAAACGGGTTTCACGTCCTTATCATTCAGTCCGGCATCTTCCAGCGCTTTCACCAGCAAATAATTCACGTCAGAACCCTTGTTCAATCCAACACGCTTACCTTTCAAATCCGCCACGCTTTTGATCGGCGAATCTTTAGGTACCACGATGGCTTCGGTTTTGGGGTTAGCAGGGGAGTGACCGAGGTAAATCAAATCCGCTTTGGCAGCCTGCGCGAAAGCGGGTGGAGCATCGCCGGTGGCGGCTAAATCGATGCTGCCCACGTTTAGCCCTTCCAGCATCTGCGGCCCGGCCGGAAATTCTACCCAGCGGACATTGATGCCTTCCTTCTTGAAGGTTTCATCCAGCGTGCCGCGATACTTCAGCAGCGCAAAAATATTGGCTTTCTGATAGCCGATGGTCACGGTTTCTGGTTTAGCGGCAAAGGCGTGCGCAGAGAGCAGGCCAAAGCTAAGCGCCAACGCGCTCAGAGCAGGAATTTTTGTTTGCATGATGAGTCTCTCGTGGATTTTTTCTCACCATAGCAAAGCGCTTATATAACCAATAAATAACGAATTTCGATCGCTTATAACCTAATTTTTTGTGATCAAGATCATTCACTGTAATCAGCATGTCATCTTGATTTGCATAGATGCCCAGATAATTAGCACGGTAATAATTTGTATAACAAATCAAAATGTCATCTCGATATGCTTCTGTCAGGATAGACGCTTACGTTGCCTGCTATGGGTTTCCTTCGCTCTATGAAGTGGTTTTCACAAAGCGCAGTGCTGTTTTCTGCCAAAACTTGTCTTGCCGCCTTTCTGGCTTTTTATATTGCTCTGGAACTCAATCTCGATAAACCGGCCTGGTCACTGACTACAGTGTACGTTGCCTCACAACTCTATTCGGGTTCGACCGTATCGAAATCGGTGTTTCGCTTTTTCGGCACCTTGCTGGGTGGGCTGTTTACGCTGCTAATCTATCCCACTACCGTAGAGTCACCGATGCTGTTCAGCCTGTGCATCTCTTTATGGGTGGCGGTATGTCTCTATCTGTCGCTGCATGACCGCACGCCGAAAAGCTATGTGTTTATGCTCGCCGGTTACAGTGCGGCGATCATGGGCTTTCCCGACGTCACGTCACCCTCGGCCATCACCTACACGGTGATTTCGCGTATTGAAGAGATCACGGTGGCGATCATCTGCAGCAGCCTGGTGCACCGCTTTATCATGCCGGTGTCGATGCGCAGTCTGTTGGAGCAAAGCGTCAGCCTGTGGTACCAGAATGCGCGCAAGCTGTGCAGCGAGTTAGTCACGGTGATGCCAGCTGATAAATCGGTGGAACGAGAAGATATTCTGGTGCAGATGGCGAACTATCCTCTCAACGTCGAAACCCTGATTACGCACTGTGTTTATGAAGGCGATGCCGCGCGACGTCTGGTGCGGTTGGTCAGCGTGCAGTATCAACACCTCTCCTATTTGATTCCAACGCTGACAGCGATTGAGTCGCGGCTTAATTTGCTGGCGCAGCAGGAAATCCGTTTTCCGGACTATGTTGCAGAGGCATTCCAGCAATTTTTGTTATGGCTGAACGGCGATGACCAGGTTCAGATTCACGATGTTTTGACCGTTACACAGGCGCAGTTGAAGCAGGCCTGGCAGGAGGGGCGGCTCAACAGTGAAGAGAGTATTTTACTAATTGGATTGCTGGAGCGCCTGCTGAATTTTGTGCGCATCGCCAATGCCTATCACAGCGTCAGCGAGCGTGTGAGTGAGTGGACACCGACCGTCAAGCCGGGAAAAACCGTGCGTGCGCATAAGCATGTCGATAAAGGTTTGCTGTTGCTTTCCTGCTTTACTGCGTTTCTGGCCACCTTCGCCACCTGCTTGTTCTGGATCGGCAGCGGCTGGAAAGATGGCTCGACTGCGCCAATGATGGCGGCGGTACTCTGCTCATTCTTTGCCGGGCTGGACAGTCCTATCGCGCCAATGAAGCTATTCCTGAAGGGCGTATTGATCTCAATGGCGATCAGTCTGCTCTACGTCACCGTGTTGATACCACAAGCGGTAACGTTTGAAGCGATGATCATCTGCCTTGCGCCCGGATTATTTGCGCTGGGATTGGTGATTACCAACCCGGCAACCAATTTGATTGGCCTGATCGTCGCCACGCAGATTCCGGGGCTGATTGGCATGAGCCACCATTTCAAGCCCGATCTTCTGCTTATAGTAAACGCCATGATTTCGACGCTGGTGGGCATTGTCATCGCCCTGGTGCTGACATTGCTTATTCGTAACAAGCGTCCATCGTGGACGGCGAAACGCGCGGTGCGTAAAGGGATCCGCGATTTGCTGCAGTTTATCGCTGCGCTGCGTGTCAACACGGTAACGATGACGGCGCGCCAGCAATTTGTGGCGCGTACGCTGGATAAGGTGAACATTATCTTGCCACGTAAGCGCGTCGATCCCTCGCCCGATCTGGTTTCCGGCGGCAATCTGATTGCCGAGGCCTGGCTTGGTGCCAACTGTTACGACTATTACACGCGGCACAAAGCGCTACTGATCGAGAATGGCATTGAGAGTGCGGCGATGTTCCATGAGCTGAGTGTGTTCCTCAAACGCAGGCTGAAATCCCTGCAGACACAGCCCCATTCGGCGTTGTTGCATGAACTTAATCGCCTGCTGCTGGGTTTAGAAGCGCGAACATTACAGGAACAGGCGTTGTTTTCCCCGATGTTCCATCTGTTCAATATCCGCTTATCGCTGTTTCCCTCAGCGCGCTGGCCGGAAAACGCGTCACTTGAGGTTGATCGCGCATAAGTGTGCCGCAAACCCTGTATTTAAGCTGGGGGGCATGCACCAGACTGACAAATCCCGTACAGTGCTGAACAGGCTTGATAAAGGAAAATCGCAGATGAAGATGATCGGTTTGATCGGTGGAATGAGTTGGGAATCGACGGCGCTCTACTACCGCATCATCAATGAACAGGTGAAGCAGCAACTTGGCGGATTGCACTCGGCGCGCAGCCTGATGTACAGCGTCGACTTTCAGGAAATTGAGAAGCTGCAAGTGGCGGGGGAATGGCAGCGAGCCGGCGAGATTCTGGCAGAAGCCGCGCGCAGTCTGGAAAAGGGCGGGGCGGACTTCATTGTGCTCTGTACTAACACCATGCACAAAGTCGCTGACCAGATTACCGATGCCGTGGCTATCCCGCTGCTCCATATCGCTGATGCGACAGCTCAGCGTATTCAATCCGCTGGCGTGAAGCGTGTGGGCTTACTGGCGACGGCATTTACCATGGAGCAGGAATTCTACAAAGGCCGTCTGGCGCAGTCCGGCATTGATGTGCTGGTACCGGATGCATCGGGCCGGAAGACGGTGCATGACATCATCTATCAGGAGTTGTGTCTTGGCATTATTCGTGAGTCGTCGCGAGCGCGTTATCGTGAGGTGATTGCTGAGCTGGTGGCGCAGGGCGCCGAAGCGATCATTTTGGGTTGCACCGAAATTACCCTGCTGGTGAAGCCCGAAGATGCCAGCGTGCCGCTGTTTGATACCACGTTGATTCATGCCGAGGATGCGGTGAAACTGGCTCTGGCAATAAAATAATTATCCTGCTAATTATTTTGTGTGTTATTATATGCTCATTGAAGGCACAACGTCTGACCCCACATGGTCGTACAGGGATGTGCCAGAACTGGCTGCCAATACGTTGGCAGCCTTTTTTGTGGTCAGAATGCTGTTTCCAGTGAATCTGTGACGCAATAATCGTCGTCCACCAGTGGCAGATAGCGCCATTTATCAAAAGCGGTGCAGGGATGAGAGATACCGCATCCTACCCAATCACCCGGCTGCAACGTTTCATCATCGGGCAGCAGCAGATACGCATGTTGATCGTTGACGTCACTGATACGCAGATGGGTTGCCGCGCGCGGTTCACTGCCATCTGCGTTGCGGATCCACAATGGATTGGGCAGATCCTGGTCGAACGGCACATCACGCCGACCAAAATCGACAAAGGCCAATCCCGGTTCAGGGCGAGACAATACCCGCCCCCAAATCTCCAGCGCTGCATCGAAGTGATGGCTCGAACCCGGTTGCGCGAAGGGTGCAATGCGCGCATACAAGCCGCTGTCATGCGCCATATAGGCACCGGACCGAATCAAGGGTGTCATCGGCAGCGGTAACGTCGCGGCAGTAAAGCATTCGGTCACCACGTCAAACCAGGCGCCACCGCCAGCGCTGAGGATGATGTGATCGCTGCTGAAGAGTTGATGATCTGCCAGCAGTGCAGTGGTGCTGATCATCATCTGACAATACGCTTTCACGCGCTGAATACCGGCTTCATCGCGACCCGCCCCCAGCGCACCTTCATAACCGGCCACGCCCACCAGCTGCAGTGAAGGGCTGTCTTTAATCGCTTCGGCAATCTTTAGCGCTTCCTGTTGTGAACGGCAGCCGGTACGACCGCCACTCACCGACATCTCCAGCAGTACAGAAATCTGTGCATCGCCGAGATGCTGTTCCAGCAATTTTACGCCCTGCAGTGAATCCACATAGCAGAGGAAACCGTGGTCGGGATGCTGCTGCTGCCATTGGCCAATCCAGCGAATGCCCGCCGGATCGACTAGCTGATTGGCGAGAAACACATTGCGGATGCCAAACTGACGCAGCGCACGCACCTGTGCTGGCGTGGCAGCACCCAATCCCCACGCGCCACCTTCGCTAATGGCGCGGCGCAAGATCGCGGGCGACATTGAGGTTTTCCCGTGTGCTGCCAGCATGATGCCGTTCTCCTGGCAAAACGTGGCAAGCTGGTGGAGGTTGTTCTGCAGCGCTGATTGCTTCATCACCATCAACGGCGAGAACACTTCATCACTGGTAAAAACGTTACTGCCCGGCGTTAACGGTTGATCGCCAGATCCCGCTACCGATTTAAACCGTGGCGCAGGTTGTTGGGCATCCAGCAAACCGTCTGCCTGCAGTGGAAAACGAATCGACATAGTGGCTCCTGTTAGTGCTCAAGCACGCGCGATAAGAATTGTTGAGTGCGCGGGTTCTGCGGATTAACAAAGATTTGCTCCGGCGAACCCTGCTCAGCGATAACGCCTTGATCCATAAACACCACGCGATCGGCCGTTTTACGGGCAAAGCCCATTTCGTGCGTCACCACCACCATGGTCATCCCTTCACGTGCCAGGCTGCGCATCACTTCCATCACTTCGCCAACCAGTTCTGGGTCAAGTGCGGAGGTGGCTTCATCAAAGAACATAATTTTCGGTTCCACCGCCAGCGCGCGCGCAATGGCGACACGCTGCTGCTGACCACCGGAAAGCTGTGCCGGATAGTGATGCGCGCGCTCCGCCAGCCCAACACGGGTCAGTGCCGCCATGCCGCGTTTGTTGGCTTCCGCTTCCGACAGTTTTTGCGCTTTAATCAGCGCCAGGGTGACGTTACCCAGCGCGGTTTTGTGCGGGAACAGGTTGAACTGCTGGAACACCATGCCGACATGGCCGCAAATTTCGCTGCTGCGCTTACGGTCGTGCAATGGCACTTTGTTAACCCATATTTCGCCGCCATCAGCGGTTTCCAGGCCGCTCATGATGCGCTGCACAGTGCTTTTTCCTGAGCCGGATGCACCAATTAACACCAGCACTTCGCCGGGTGAAACATCCAGACTGATCTCTTTCAGCACCTGAGTGGAGCCAAAGGATTTAGTAATGCGGCTCAGCGTAATCGCAGATTGGCTCATGATATCTGGCTCCTGGTTTGATGATGTTGAACCCAACGTGAAAGTGGGAAGCAGATGGCGAAGTAGAGCAGGGCAACCAGGCCGTAAATCACCACCGGTTGGCCGATGCGATCGACAATAGCCTGGCCCTGATGCATCAGTTCGGACATGCCGATCATGCTGACGATCGAGGTGTCTTTAATCAGCGAAAGATACTGACCGGCCAGCGGCGGCAACACGATGCCACGGGTTTGGGGCAATACCACGCTCATGAAGGTTTGACGTTTGGAAAGCCCGAGAATCCAGGACACTTCCCACTGTCCTTTCGGTACCGCTTCAATCCCGGCGCGGAACACTTCGGCGATATAGGCACCTTGATAGATGCTCAAACCGAGGATCCCGGCGGCAAACAGGTTGATCTCATAACCGAAGTAGGCCACGCCGAAGTAGATGAACATCAGCGTGATCAGCACCGGCGTACCGCGAAACAGCTCGGTATAGAGTACGGCGATCTGTTTGGCGACCGGCAATCGGCTGGTGCGCAACACGGCCGCCAGTAAGCCCAGTAACGTGCTGCCGATAATGGCGGCGATGGACAGCAACAGCGTGATACCCAGTCCTTTCAGCAGGATGGGGAAAGAGCTGATGATAAGCTCGCTCATAGCGCATTCTCCTGTTTCACTGGATTAGTCAGCCATTTTTTTGCCCACCACCAGGCGGACTTTTTTACCGGGGTCACCAGCGGCGGGTGGAACATGCGCCGTCCTGCCACCGTGCCCAGCCAGGAGAACAGATTGCTCAGCACCAGATAGACCAGCGCGACCACGCTAAAGGTCTGGATATAAAGCAGAGTGCGGGCGTTGATCACCGTGGCGGTGCCGGTCAGTTCTGGCAGGGCAATCGCAGAAAGCAGCGAAGTACCGAGCAGCAACTGAATCAGGTTGTTGATGATCGCCGGCCATACGGCGCGTGCCGCCTGCGGCAGCACCACGCTGAGAAAGATTTGCCTACGCGGGATGCCGAGAATATAAGCGGCTTCGAGCTGACCTTTTGGCACCGATTGAATCCCGGCACGAAAGGTTTCAGACAAGTAAGCGCCAACGTTGATGCCCAGCGCCAGCACACCGGCGGTAAAGGCACTCATGGTGATGCCCAGCGAGGGCAGGCCAAAGAAGATGATGAAAATTTGCAGCAGCACCGGCGTGTTGCGAATAAACTCGACGTAGCAGTGACTGATCCAGCGCAGGGGAGCAACAGGCGATGATTTCGCTAATGCCGACAATAAACCCAATGCTACCGCCAGCACGAAGGCCAGCAATGTCACCTGCAGTGTCAGCCATGCGGCCTCAAGAAAGGTGTCGGCATAGCGCCAGAGGGTTAGCCATTGATAACTCATGGTTTGACTCCTTCGAACGGCGCGGCATCAACTGCCGCGCCGCACATCAATCAATATTGCGGATTCAGCGGGTAACGTGGCTTGCTACCGAACCATTTCTGATACAGCTGGGCGTTTTCACCCGATGCATTAATCTCAAACAGGAATTCATTCAGATAGTTGGTCCACACCTGATCCCCCTGTTTCACACCGAAGGCGTTATATTCCAGTGGTACCAGCGCTTCGTTGGTCACGGTTAACGTCGGATCGAGCTTGGCCTGATAGGCGAGGAAGTTGTTGTCTTCGATCATCGCATCGGCTTGGCCCTGCTTCACGGCGAGAATCGCGGCTTGCGATGAATCGTATTCCTGGATTTTCACATCAATGCCGAGGTTACGGACTTCATCCCCGTTGGTTGAACCCTTCACCGTGGCGATAGTTTTACCGGCCATATCATGAGCTGATTGAATGCCGCTGTTTTTGCGCACCAACATCGCTTCACTCGCCACCACATACGGGTTGGTGAAGCCAATCTCTTTGGCACGTTCAAGATTGCGAGTAAAGTTACAGAACACCACATCCACTTTATTGGTTTGCAGGTTAGGAATACGGTTGGCGCTGGTGGTATTCACCATCTCCAGTTTCACGCCCATCTCCTTGGCCAGTGCTTTAGCCAAATCAACGTCATAACCATCCGGGTTGCCGTCTTTGTCATAAAAACCAAAGGGGGCAAAGCTCAGGCAGTCACCGACACGCAGCGTGCCGCGTTGCAGTACGTTCTGCAGGGCCGATTGCGGTGCGGTGCCAGCCTCTTT
>NZ_DAMDQC010000088.1:0-16586 GCF_032082325.1 Pantoea sp. CTOTU50773
CGGGATTGTGCCGCGTGATGCAGGCCGCATCGTGATCGCTGACGAAGTTATCAGTATTTTGCCGCTGAATGCGCGAGCGCGCCGGGGAATTGGCTCTCTGCCGCAGGAAGCGTCAATCTTCCGCCGTCTAAGCGTGTTCGACAATCTGATGGCGGTGTTGCAAATCCGCGATGATTTAACGGAAGAGCAGCGTCAGGATCGTGCCAATGAGTTGATGGAAGAGTTCCACATTGAGCATCTGCGTGACAGCATGGGGCAGGCGCTTTCCGGTGGTGAACGCCGCCGTGTTGAAATCGCTCGCGCTCTGGCAGCCAACCCCAAATTTATCCTGCTGGATGAACCATTTGCCGGTGTTGACCCGATCTCAGTCATCGATATCAAAAAAATCATCGAACACCTACGCGATAGCGGTCTTGGCGTGTTGATCACCGATCACAACGTGCGTGAAACGCTTGCGGTGTGCGAACGTGCTTACATCGTGAGCCAGGGACATCTGATCGCGCATGGCACGCCGGATGAAATTCTTGCAGATGAGCAGGTTAAACGGGTTTATTTGGGCGAAGAGTTCAGACTCTGATAAGGTGTCGTTATTCACGACATTTGCTTAGGAAATTCAAGCAGAATTATGAAGCAAGGTTTGCAACTCAGGCTCAGCCAACAGCTGGCGATGACCCCACAGTTGCAGCAGGCCATTCGTCTGCTGCAACTCTCTACGCTTGAACTCCAGCAGGAACTGCAACTGGCGCTGGAAAGCAATCCGCTGCTTGAGCAAACCGATCTGCATGAAGAAGTCGATTCACGTGAGCATCAGGAGAGCGACTCGTTAGACACACGTGAAGCCCTCGAACAGAAAGAGATGCCCGAGGAGCTTCCACTCGACGCCACCTGGGATGAAATCTACACCGCGGGAACGCCTTCTGGCACGGGTACCGATTACCAGGATGATGAGCTGCCGGTTTATCAAGGTGAAACCACCCAGTCACTGCAGGACTACCTGATGTGGCAAGTGGAGCTCACGCCGTTTACGGATACCGACCGCGCGATTGCCACTTCAATTGTCGACGCCATTGATGACACGGGCTATCTCACCGTTTCCGTCCAGGACATCTGCGACAGCATTGGTGATGAAGAGCTGACGCTGGAAGAGGTTGAAGCGGTGCTGAAGCGTGTTCAGCGCTTTGATCCTGTCGGTGTCGGTGCACGTGATCTACGTGACTGCTTGCTGGTGCAACTTTCACAATACGCTGCCGATGCGCCAATGCTGGCAGAAGCGCGGTTGATCGTCAGTGAACATCTGGATCTGCTGGCCAACCACGATTTTCGCAGCCTGATGCGTGTAACACGCCTCAAGGAAGAAGTGCTGAAAGACGCGATGCTGCTGATTCAGTCACTCGATCCCCGTCCCGGCCAATCGATCAACACCAGCGAACCAGAGTATGTGATTCCTGATGTACTGGTGCGTAAAACCAGTAAGCGCTGGACCGTTGAATTGAATTCAGACAGCTTGCCGCGCCTGAAGATCAATCAACATTACGCCGCGATGGGCGGTTCCGCACGTAACGACAGCGACAGCCAATTCATTCGCAGTAATTTGCAGGAAGCCAAATGGCTGATTAAAAGCCTCGAAAGCCGCAACGACACACTGCTCAAAGTGACGCGTTGTATTGTCGAGCAGCAGCAGGCGTTCTTTGAACAGGGCGAGGAATACATGCGGCCGATGGTGCTGGCAGATATCGCCCAGGCCGTGGACATGCATGAATCCACCATTTCCCGTGTGACCACGCAAAAGTACCTGCACAGCCCGCGTGGCATCTTTGAATTAAAATATTTTTTCTCCAGCCATGTGAATACCGAAGGCGGTGGCGAAGCCTCTTCCACGGCGATCCGTGCCCTGGTGAAGAAATTGATCTCCGCGGAGAACCCCGCAAAACCCTTGAGCGACAGCAAACTCACCTCCATGTTATCCGATCAGGGCATCATGGTGGCGCGACGTACGGTTGCTAAATATCGCGAGTCTTTATCTATACCGCCATCAAACCAGCGTAAGCAGTTGGTTTGACCGAACGAAGAAGGAAGACCTATGCAGCTAAACCTGACCGGACTGAATGTTGAAATCACTGAACCGCTGCGCGAATTTGTAAATAGCAAATTTGCCAAACTGGAACACTACTTTGATCGTATCAATCAGGTTTATATTGTTCTGAAAGTGGAGAAGGTGACGCAGATTGCGGAAGCAACACTGCACGTCAACGGCGGAGAGCTGCACGCCACAGGGGAAGCGGAAGACATGTACGCGGCCATCGACGGGTTAATCGACAAGCTTTCCCGTCAGCTGACCAAACACAAAGACAAACTGAAAAAACACTAACCTTCATGCTTGCAGAGTGCTGACCGATTCGGCACTCAGAGCGCAAATGGGGCGGGTTAACCGCCCCGTTTTGTCATCTGCGCAAGCGCCAACGGGAGACTCGCCATTGTGTTATGAATGGCGTTAACCTTGCGGCTATGTGAACTCGCAAGTGAAACGATGATGAACAACGATCTGACACTGGAATTGAGCTCGGTCCTCTCACTGGACTGTACCCGTAGCGGCGTACACTGCCAGAGTAAAAAACGCGCGCTGGAAATTATCAGCGAGCTGGCAGCGAAGCAGCTCAATCTGCCGCACCAGACACTATTTGAAGCCATTCTGACTCGCGAACGTATGGGCAGTACTGGCATTGGCAACGGTATCGCCATTCCGCATGGCAAGCTGGAGGAGGATACGCTGCGCGCCGTTGGCGTATTTATCAGCCTCGACCAACCGATCGCCTTTGACGCCGTGGACAATCAGCCGGTTGATCTGCTGTTTGCTCTGCTGGTGCCTGCAGACCAGTGCAAAACCCATTTGCATACGCTGTCGCTGGTCGCTAAACGTCTGGCAGACAAAACCGTCTGCCGCCGTTTGCGTGCGGCACAGAGTGATGAAGAACTCTATGCCATTATCACAGAAGCTCAGGAAGAACACTCTTAAGCGACAGACACATTTACCGGCCTATTCGTCGGTTTAAAACGGGAGAAATGTGATGGTGCTGATGATCGTTAGCGGTCGGTCAGGCTCAGGAAAATCGGTCGCACTGCGTGCCCTGGAAGACATGGGATTTTACTGTGTCGATAATCTACCCGTGGTGCTGCTACCGGAATTAGCGAACACCCTAACAGAGCGCAATATTTCGGCGGCCGTCAGCATTGATGTGCGCAACATGCCTGAATCGCCGGAGGTGTTTGAAACGGCGCTCAACAATCTGCCGGATTCGTTTTCACCACAGTTACTGTTCCTGGACGCCGATCGCAACACGCTGATACGGCGTTACAGCGATACTCGCCGCATCCATCCGCTCTCCAGTAAAAACCTGTCACTTGAAAGCGCGATTGATGAAGAGAGTGACCTGCTTGAGCCTTTGCGTTCGCGGGCAGACCTGATCATTGATACTTCCGAAATGTCGGTCCATGAGTTGGCTGAAATGCTGCGTACGCGCCTGTCAGGAAAACGTGAGCGTGAGCTGACCATGGTGTTTGAGTCCTTCGGCTTCAAACACGGCATTCCCATTGATGCCGATTACGTCTTCGATGTGCGTTTCCTGCCAAACCCGCACTGGGATCCCAAGCTGCGTCCGATGACCGGGCTTGATCGTCCTGTTGCGGCTTTCCTCGACCGCCACACTGAAGTACATAACTTCATTTACCAGACGCGCAGCTATCTGGAGCTGTGGTTGCCGATGCTGGAAACCAACAACCGCAGCTATCTAACGGTCGCGATTGGCTGTACCGGGGGTAAACACCGTTCGGTTTACATCGCCGAACAGCTGGCAGATTATTTCCGTTCACGCGGCAAAAATGTGCAGTCTCGTCATCGCACTCTGGAAAAACGTAAATCATGACCGTGAAGCAAGTCGTTGAGATTCGCAATAAGCTGGGCATGCATGCGCGCCCGGCAATGAAACTGTTCGAGTTGGTGCAGAGTTTTGACGCAGAGGTACTACTGCGCAATGAAGCCGGTACGGAAGCCGAAGCCAGCAGCGTGATTGCGCTGTTGATGCTCGACTCCGCGAAAGGCGGCCATATCGAGATTGAAGCCAGCGGTCCGCAGGAAGTCGAGGCGCTGGCTGCGGTGATTGAGCTGTTTGAAGCCGGGTTTGACGAAGACTAATTGCTGTTAATGCAATTTGTAACGCGCGAGGAAACCTTCCCCACCTAACTGACGCATCTGGCGTATTATCCACTGCTGGCGCATTCGTATATACCCGGAAGGTGCATCAGCGCGGAAGCGAATCGGGTTTGGTAGTACAGCCGCCAGCAGCGCCGCTTCAGAAATCGTCAGACGACTGGCTGGTTTGTGGAAGTAGCGCTGTGAAGCCTCTTCCACACCAAACACGCCGTTGCCAAACTCCGCAATATTCAAATATACCGTCAGAATGCGGCGTTTGGTCCACACGGTTTCGAGTCCAACGGTTAAACCGGCTTCCAGCCCTTTTCGCACCCAGCTGCGGCCATCCCATAAGAACAGGTTTTTTGCGGTCTGCTGCGACAGCGTTGAGGCACCACGCATCTGTTCTGAGCCATCGTTATCCAATACTTTTTGTATCGCATCGACATCAAAGCCCCAGTGCTCCGGAAATTTTTGATCTTCAGAAGCGATCACGGCCAGCGCCATCCACGGAGAAATCTCATCCATGCTGACCCAATCGGAGTGCGCCACATAGTCGAACCGACCACTCAACCAGGCGCCCAGTTGACGCTCCACCATCACCGCAGAAAACGGCACTGGTAAAAAGGCAAAGATCACGATGCCTGCCAGCCAAATTCCCAACCACGCAAGCAGCACTTTAGCAATCAGCACTTTAAGGCGTTGCCCCATTTTCCCTTTACTCTTACTCATGCAATTTTCTCTTACCTGTTCCCTGCATTAATCAATCACCCCGGTCACAATTTTGATTACCTGTAATCCTGGGCAAAACTTTACCGCTTATCCCGTGAAAGTTAGAGATGAAGTTATTACCTGCGTCATCATCGTTCCTCTATTAGAGCCAATCACATCAAGCACTTCCATCATGAGGGAATCGGTTCCATGGTGAAAAACCCAGCAAAACCCTTACAATCGGATACTTCATACAAAGTGATAAAGATCACGTTTAAACTTTCACAATACTTAACAATAAAATTTCAAAGCGTTTGAATAAGCGCACTGATGAGCGCAGCCGTTTCAATAAACGTGGCTGAAATCGCGTCAACATCATCATGATTAGCCCTGACAATGGTAAAGGATTTAGCCTTCCGTTTGGTTTACATTGCACCGCAAAAGCTTAAACTGGAACTTTCAGCAGAGGGTTTCCAAAACGTTTTGGATAACCCACCAGAACTACCTTATTTGTTACCTAATATCAGCATGTTAAGTTCAATCAACTCTGATTTTTCGACTGATTAGGAATTTCAGTGCAGCTGTCAGGCTTTTCCTGCTTCAGGCTGAAGGAAATTCAGGCAAAAAGCAGAACAATTGGTCAAAAATAGTGCAATACGGCAAAGAAATTAATTCCTTGCTTGACTGTGTCAGCAAATTAATGTTTTCTGTATTTAATCGCTGCTCAACTTCACACAATTTAATGAATCTTGTCACAAGCGTTGGCGAATTTGTTAAGGTGATTTCGAAGCGTTAACCAATACCATACTGTTGCTGATCTATTCTACTTCTAACGATAGCAGCAGTACCCATTTCCCTGGTGTTGGCGCAGTATTCTCGCACCCCAGTTTCGACTGGTGTCATTTTTTTCTGGCGTCCGAAGATTTTTCCCTTTCAGCTACCCACTCGCGTAACACGTTAACGTCATGCAGCCACTCATGTTTTACTTCGTCGATCCACTCCTGCACGTTGTCCCACCATGCTGGCAGTTCCGGTGACTGCATCTGTTTCGCCAGTTTCTGCAGATTCAACAGTCCTACTGAGCCCGCAGCACCCTTAATTTTATGCCCTTCTTCCGCAATCCCTTTTTGATCGCGCGCCATCATGTTGGAATCCAGCACGTCGAGATAGCCCGGCATCATCTGTTCAAACATCGTCAGGCTTTGTGTAATCAATCCTGGGCCGACCAATTCGATATACTGTTCCAGCATCTCCACATCGAGCAGCATGCGCGAGTGTACGTCTGAGGACGTCTGAATCTCTTCTTCCGGTTCGCCCTGGTA
Organism: Pantoea sp. CTOTU50773; assembly: GCF_032082325.1. NCBI lineage: Bacteria > Pseudomonadati > Pseudomonadota > Gammaproteobacteria > Enterobacterales > Erwiniaceae > Pantoea > Pantoea sp. CTOTU50773. The sequence continues at coordinate 6,220 of NZ_DAMDQC010000088.1, forward strand.
ATCCCAGAACTTTTTAATCATCGCCGTTAAGGCCGGCACCGCCAGCGGTTTACTCAGCACATCATCCATACCGGCGTCGAGATACTCTTTTTTATCTTTCAGCACGTTGGCGGTCAGTGCCACCAGCGGCGGCAGCGCCATGCCAGCATGGCGTTGGTGAATAGCGCGCGACACATCCAGTCCGGTCATATCCGGCAGTTGAATATCCAGCAACACCAGATCAAATTCCTGCGGATCAAACATCGCCAGCGCTTCAGTGCCGGTCATCGCCACTTCCACACTGCATCCCAGTTTCTCCAGTACCGAGCGCGCCACAATGACGTTCAGTTCAATATCTTCAACCAGTAATACGTGCAGCGCCGGCAGTGGCATGCTGTCGTCGAGATCTTCGTCTTCCACCTCATCGGCCACACGAGGTGCATTTATCTCGACCACAAAGCATGAGCCCTGCCCCGGCGCACTACTCACGCTAATATCGCCGCCCATCGCCTGTGCCAGACGCCGAGAAACCGCCAAACCAATACCGGTACCGGTGGCGGGTTTTCCGCCGTGCTGATCTTTTACCTGGTAATACATGGCGAAGATCTTGTCCTGCTCTTCCTGCGGAATTCCCATGCCAGAATCCTGCACTTCAAAGCGCAGCGTTTCGTCCTGGTGATAGGCGACCCGCACCACAATCTCACCCTGCTGGGTGAATTTCACCGCGTTACCGATCAGGTTCCATAAAATTTGACGCAGGCGCGTGCCGTCAGCAGAGATGATGTGCGGCAATGGCAGCTCTGGCGCCATCACGAACTTCAGTCCTTTCGGCTGCGCCAGTAACCCGGAGAGGTTTTCCAGATCGGCCAGGAAACCGGTGAAGTCGAGTGGCTGATTATCCAGCTGCACTTTGCGGCGCTCAATTTTGTCCACTTCAATCACGTCATTAAAGATGTTGCCAAGCGTGATGGCCGAGACATGGATGGTTTTCAGGTACTTCACTTGTTCCTGATTGAGATCGGTGTCCAGCAGAATGCGGCTCAAGCCGACAATGCCATTCAGCGGCGTGCGCAGTTCATGGCTGATGGTTGAAATAAAGGTGGTCTTCTCACGGCTGGCATTCTCCAGCGCGTCCTGATAACGCTTACGCTCAGTAATATCGCGACCAAAGCCCATCAGGCCGCTGCGTTTACCGACGCGATCGTAGTAAGGCACTTTGCGGATTTCGAAGCAGGCTTTGCGCCCATCAGGATATTGCAGCCACTGTTCGTACGTCAGGGAGACGTTATGGCGGAATACCTTTTCATCCGTCTCCAGCACCTTGGAGGCGGCATCTTCATCGTAAATGTCGCGCGGCGTCAGGCCAATCAGTTGCTTCTCGCTCATGCCGGTTAGCAACTCCATCGCACGGTTACAGCCCGAGAACTGCTTGTCGATGTTGCGATAGAATACCAAGTCCGGTGAGGCATCGAGGAAGGAGCGTAAGAAAGAGGATTGCTGTTCCAGCTCGATTTGCGCCTGTTCACGACGCGCCATCTCTTCGCGCAGTTTATCCATCACCTGCTCGCGGGCCTGCTCCGCTTTGATACGATCGTTAATTTCCTGATTCAGCTGAGCGATGGTCTCTTTCATTTGCTGATTAAGTTCAAGATCGCGTGTGCGCATCTCTTCCAGCTTATCGACCAGCTTTGTCAGGCGCTGGCGAGACTCTTCCAGCTGATCAACCACCACCGAGAGAAAATAGACGGCCCAGGGCGTGATTAAGAGACCAAAGAACACCGATCGCACCACATCGATACTCTCAACATGGCCACGCAGTACCATGGTGACCGCCATCTGCACCACCATCGCCAGCACCACCAGTGCTGAAGCTAACAGTAGTGAGAAACGCACCAGCCCAAGCTTGACCATCAAATCAACGTAGTACTGCGCTAAAAGACGAATCTGTTTCATCACGAGCTCCCTGAACGAAATCTGGCTCATGATAGCGTAATTATCGCGGCACTGCGCCGACTCAGCGTGTCATTGCCTGCTGACTTTGCCTCATTATGGTGCATCGCAGCGCCTTTTCGCCGATGTTCGCGTCGTTATGCGTAAAGCGCTTGACTAAATCTGCCAACTGAATAATCTGGAGGGCCGCGCTTTTGCGACCCTTTTGTCACATCCCGTGCTATTCTGCCTCCCGGCAGCCATTTCATCTGATGGTTGCGTCTTGTTATTGCATATTCATTCAACTTTAGCGCCATTTTACTCACAATCAGCTTGATTAATTTTACTAATGACAGCCCTATTTTGATTCAAATATGACGCCATAAGAAAAACAGATACATGCTGTGCGTGAAACCGCCCCAACAGAATTTTATGCTGATGGAATGCAGTTATTCAGCATTGATTAGATATCTGAGGCGTACCTCACAGTGAGACGGCTCACACTTCATAGGGGAATCAGAATCGTCAGATTGACAGTTATTTACGTAATAAATTGTTCATAATCATAGTGTTAATTGGTAAAACAGCCGATTAACCGCAACAAAGCTGGCTATTTGACCTGAGTTCGCTTTCCCGATAAGTTGGAATTCCGCTGGATGCTTTCCAGTCGGGACTGTGTCTCGGCATATCTATGCAGCAAGAAACTCCCTCTGGATGCAAGTTATCTCCCGTAAGAGACCGGAAGTAAGAGCAGCTCATCAAGGACGAGACCATACTCTCTTGAGAGCCTTTGCTCGGTATTGCGACGTCCGCGTTTAAGCGGCGAAAACGAATTTGATACAGCACGCAGCGGTGCTCTGTGCTTGAAATAATGCAGGTAATGTCAAAAGCAGTTTAAGGAGACCCTCAATGTCCACTCAAAAACCTCATCCCTATGGTTTGTATGATCCCTCAGCCGGTAGTGATAGCTGTGGTGTTGGGTTTATTACCCGTAAGGACGGCGAGCAGACCCATGAGATCCTGCAGATGGCCCATAGCGCACTGTGCACGGTACCGCACCGTGGCGGCATGTCTGCTGAGGGCGTGGGCGATGGCGCAGGTGTCAACGTCGACCTTTCTCTGAACTTCTTCCGTAAAGTCACCGGCCAACCGCTGGAAGCCGGTCGCTTTGGCGTCGGTAACTTCTTCGTGCCAAAAGATGCCGAGCTTCGCGCGAACGCTGAGCGTCTGGTGGAAGAAACCCTCGCTGCCCATAACTTCCCTGTGCTGATGAAGCGTGATATGCCGCTGGACAGCAGCGTGACGCGTCCAGCCGCTCTGCAATTCCAGCTGCCGATTGTGCAGTGGATCTTTGCGGCTCCGCAGGAAGTCACCGAACAACTCGAGTTCGAGCGCCACATCTATCGTGCGCTGCTGGACATCGAAGCGCGTGCCTTTACTGAAAGCGAATTCGGCGGTCTCTATCCGCTGTCGCTCTCTTCACGCACTCAGGTATTTAAAGCACGCCTGAACTCTAATGAAGTGATTCCGTACTTCAAAGATTTGACCGATGCCGATCATCAGGTGCGCGGGCTGTTCTTCCATACCCGCTTCTCGACCAACACCGATCCGCACACCACCATGGCACAGCCGTTCCGTCTGATGGCGCACAATGGTGAATTGAACACCGACCGTAAGAACCGTATCGCTGAAGCGGCGCTGATGCTGGCGCGCGGTAAGAAAATCGTGCGTCCGAAAGGCCAGTCCGACAGCTCGCGTCTGGACCAAAGCATTCATAGCCGTTTGATGGAAGATAACCTCGACCTGATCAACGCCGTCGTCTCAATGATGCCACCAGCGTGGGAAAACGACACCTCACTGTCAAATGAAGTGCGCGCCATGCTGGAGTACTTCTCTCTGTATGAAGAGAAGAACGATGGCCCGGCAGCGTTGATCTTCGGTAATGGCGAAGTGATCGGGGCACGCCTTGACCGCCTGGGTCTGCGCCCATTGCGTTCTGTCGAAACCGCTGAATACATCGGTGCGATGTCAGAAGCGGGTCAGATTGCCTTCCCACCGGAAAGCGTACTGCGTCGTGGCCGTATCGAAGCGGGCGGCATGCTCTATTACGATCACAAAGAAAAACGCTCTTACACCACGGTGGAAGCGCTGGAAAAACTGGCAGCAGAGAAAGATTACCTTTCACTGCTGAGCGCGGCTCGCGTGGACCTGCACGATCTGCCGGAGATTCAGGCAGAGCAGCTGGGCTCACCGCTTCGCTATCGTGGCGACCTCAAAACCTATCAGCGTTTTGTGGCGTACTACTACAACCAGGAAAGCTTCAAATTCATGATGGACCCGATGCTGCAAACCGGCGCTGAGAAGATCTCGGCGATGGGTTACGGCAACGCCATCAATGGCCTGTCCGACCACGAAGGCGGCATGGCGCACTACTTCTCACAACGCTTTGCTCAGGTCACCAACCCGCCGCTGGATTCTATCCGCGAAGCGGACGGCATGACGCTGCGCGTGGCACTGGGTGCAAAACCGCACCTTGGCCGCAGCAAAGGTCAGCAGGTTATCGTGCCAACGCCGATCCTGACACACCTCGATATGCTGCGTCTGCGTGAGCAAACCGTCGCACCTTATGCGCGTTTCGAGATGCTGTATGAGCCGGTCATCGGCAAAGATATCGTCAGCCGTGCCGCCAACGCCAAAGCGCTGGAAAACGCCATTGATAATCTTGCACAGCAGGTCGTGGATTTCGCACGCCAGCAGGGCGGCATTGCGGTAATCACCGACCGCCACATCTCTTCAACTCACGCGGCGATTCCTATGCTGCTGATGGTCTCTGCCATCAACCAGCGTTTGGTGCAGGAAGGTCTGCGTCTGGATGTTTCTCTGGTGGTAGAAAGCGGCCAGAGTATCTCCTCTCACCACATTGCAGCCACTTTAGGCTTTGGTGCGTCAGCGGTTTACCCGCTGGGCGTACAGATGCGCGCGGAAGAGAAATATGGCGAAGGCGAAGAAGGTAACAAAGCCTTCAAACGCTATGCCAAAGCCGCCGAAAAAGCCTTGATGAAGACCATGGGTAAAGTGGGTCTCTGTACCGTTGAGAGCTACAGCTGTGGTGAATTCTTTGAACCTAACTTCCTGAATACCGACGATCCGGTTCTGAAGAAGTACTTCCCGAATATCAAAACCCCTGTGGGTGGCGCGGGCTTCCCGGCAATCGCTCAGATGGCGGTTGACTGGCATCAGAGTGCGCTGAAAATCCAGGGCGAGGCAGAAGTGCCACTGCTCGGCTTGTTCAAAGAGCGTGCGGAAGGTGCAGGTCACTCTTACGGCACCATCGCCGTGCGTACCTTTATTGATATGACGGAACAGCCGATTCGCTTCGCGGACAAAGCACGCGAAGAGGACAATTTCATCCGTCTGATGACGCTGGCCAAACTGGACAATGCCTTCAGCATTAAAGCTGACGCATTCAAAGACAGTAGCTTCGAACGCATCCCGAACGAGGTCATTGACTCACTGGCGATCACGCCGGATTACCGCCAATTCTCTAGCCTGATGCACGCCGAGCGTAAACGTCGTCCTGCTGCGCTGCGTGACATCCTCGCGCTGCCGTGTGATTTGACCCACGTTGATAGCGAAGCGGAGTTTGGTCGTAAACTCGGCCGTTACTCACTGGTCAACAACGGTTTTGCTACCCGTGGATTGAAGTGTGAAGCGGTGGAAGGCAGCCTGAACCAGTTCGAGCTGCGCCTGATTGATTCCATCGCGGGCCTGAAGCCAGAAGATGAACGTCTGGAAGCGCTGGCACGTGCACTGAAAACCCGCTTTAGCGACGACATCGAAAGCAGCAGCGTGGCCGGCGGTGTATTGCACATCACCGCTTACGGTAAAGCGGCAGATTATCTGTCACTGATCTTTACCGCATTGCCTTCGCTGCCACTCGAAGAGATCCAGCCGGCACACGAAATTACCCGTACTTTCGCCTCAGGTGCGATGAGCCACGGTGCGTTGGTGGCACCTGCACATGAAGCGGTAGCGCACGGCACTAACATGGTCGGCGGCATGAGTAACTGTGGTGAAGGTGGCGAGCACTATTCCCGTCACGGCACCATCCGCGCGTCACGCATTAAGCAGTTGGCGTCAGGCCGATTCGGCGTGTGGGCGGCTTATCTGGCCGATCCGATGCTGGAAGAGCTGGAGATCAAAATCGGTCAGGGCGCGAAACCAGGTGAAGGCGGACAGCTGCCTGCACCGAAAGTGACCGTGGAGATCGCCGCCGCGCGTGGCGGTACGCCGGGTGTTGAGTTGGTTTCACCCCCACCGCACCACGATACCTACTCCATCGAGGATTTGGCGCAGCTGATCCACGACTGTAAGGCAGCGCGCGTGCGCGTTATCGTGAAACTGGTGTCTTCAGAAGGCATCGGTACCATCGCGGTGGGCGTGGCAAAAGCTGGCGCAGACGTCATTAACGTGGCAGGTAACACCGGTGGTACCGGTGCGGCCTCGGTCACCAGCCTGAAATACACCGGACGCGTTGCCGAAATCGGTATCGCGGAAGTGCATCAGGCGCTGTGCGCGAATGGCCTGCGTGACAAAGTGCAGCTGCGTTGCTCCGGTGCACAACAAACCGGTAGCGATGTGATCAAATCTGCCCTGCTCGGTGGCGACAGCTTCGAGTTCGGCACCACTGCGCTGATGATGCTGAAATGCGTAATGGCGAAAAACTGTAACGTTAAATGCCCGGCCGGTTTAACCACCAACGCCGAAGCCTTTGATGGCGATCCGCGTCAACTGGCACAGTACTTCGTTAATGTAGCGCAAGAAGTGCGTGAATTTCTCGCACGCCTCGGCCTGCGTTCACTGCGCGAAGCACGTGGCCGTTCTGACCTGCTGCACCTGATGGATCATCCACTGGAAGTCGGCAAGCTGGATCTGCGTGCGATGTTGACCGTGGTGCCAGAGCAGAAAATCGCGAAGCCGGTCTATCTGGAAAAAGATTTTGAGCTGGATGATGGCTGGGTTGAAGAGCTGAAAACACAGCTGATCGACCAGGCGAGCCGCGATATCGCGCTCGGCGCAGGCATTACCCTGAACAACCGTAACAAGAGCGTGGGCGGCCAGTTGGCCATCGACATCGAGCGCATGCTCAACCACGAACTGTCTGCTGAACAACGTGCTGCACTGCCAGCGGTGTTCAAAGACGATCGCGGCCGTCATTATCTGGCACCGCGCACGGTGAATATCCACACCAGCGGTTCTGCCGGTCAGTCATTCGGTGCCTTCTGCAACGATGGTATGCAGATGAAGCACTACGGCACCTGTAACGATGGCGTAGGTAAAGGTCAGTGCGGTGGCGAGCTGGTGGTGATGTCACCGGGTGGCGGCGCTCAAGACAGCGACGGCAACGTGCTGATCGGTAACTTCGCGCTGTTTGGTGCGACCGGCGGCCGTTTGTTCGTACAAGGCCAGGCGGGCGACCGTTTCGCGGTTCGTAACTCCGGTGCAACCGCAGTCGTCGAAGGTGTCGGCGATTTCTGCTGCGAATACATGACCAATGGCGCAATTCTGAACCTCGGCACCTTTGGTAAAGGTTTCGGCAACGGCATGAGCGGTGGCTTTGCTTACCAGTACGATCCATACGGCGCACTGGCAGGACACGCAGCGGGTGATTCCGTGCTTTTCGGTTCAATCGCTGACGAAGATGAATTGGCGCAGGTTCACAAGCAAGCCGTGCTGACCATGCTGAACTGGCACCTGGAAGCCACTAACTCGCCGCGCGCAGCCTGGCTGCTGGAGAATTGGGAAACCGAGTGCCACCACTTTGTCTACGTGATGCCGCGTTCACTGCTGCTGTATCAAGATGGTGGCGAGATCCTAAAAGCGAAATCACGTAAGGATCTGCTGGAAGAGCTGTCAACCTCACTGGCTGCACATCAGGTTGCCAAATTCAAAGCGGCCTGGCGCACGGGTAAAACCATTGCGGATGGCGCCGTACCGGCTTACGGTGCGACGGATACAGCGGAAATGTTCGTGTTGCTCAACAACTACACCGTACTGAGCTTTGCGCAGCAACTTGCACTCGGCAAACTGCCAAAAGGCACCGCCGTTGAAGACCCTGCGGTTGAAAAAGCGGTACGCAATTTGCTGATGACGGAAGACTTCGCGCTGGTGAGCAAACTGCAACGTCATGCTCGTTCAGCGATTGAAAGCTACAGCGATGACGAATTGGCTAGCCTGATCGCGGCAAAACGTATGTCCGATTACAAAGCGGCACTGACGCAACGCAACATTCGCTCGATGGACAGCCTGGCAACTTATGGCTGGATCATTTATCAGGATGCCCGTAACCGCGAGGTGCTCGGCCATCTGCCTGATTTCGAAGAGCTGTTTGCGCGTGCTGCACTGCCAGAAATCGCCGCTGCTGTCGGGAAACTTTCCTGATAGCAGCACCAATGAATGTGTGTATATTGACTGAACATCACGAAACGGGTTTGAGTACAGATATCCATGAAGATTCCTTACATTCCTGAAGATGCGCCATTTAACGGCGAACAGAAATACTGGCTGGCGGGTTTTCTCGCCGGTCTCCACTCGCGCCTGTTGGTATTAGAAGATAAGCAGACGGCACCTGCCGCCGGTGGCACCACCAATACTCAGCTGCACATTCTGTTCGGTTCACAAACCGGCAACGCAGAAGCGCTGGCACAAACCGCGGCTAAAGCGGCACGAGCCAAAGGCTTGGTGCCTGTGGTTCAGGCTCTGGGTGAAGTGGACCTGGACGTGTTCGCGACCATGCGTCATGTGCTGATTGTCACCTCCACCTACGGTGAAGGCGAAATGCCGGACAACGCACAGCTGTTCTGGCAGGCACTCTCTGCCAGCACCGCGCCACGCCTGGAGCAGATGCACTTTGCCATCCTGGCGATTGGTGATACCGGTTACGATGGCTTCTGCCAAGCAGGTAAATTCTTCGATATGCGTCTGGAACAGCTGGGTGCAAAACGCGTCTTTGACCGCATCGACTGCGATATCGACTTCGAAGAGCCGTCGAGTGCATGGATTGGCGATGCAATGCCACAATTTGCCGCCAGTGCGGGCAGCAGTGGCACGGTATTAGAGAGCGCGCCAGAAGCCCCTGTCATCCCTGGCAGCAACAAGCAAAACCCTTACGCAGCGGCGTTGGCAACCAATAAACGTCTGTCAGGTGAATCTTCGGCGAAAGATATTCGTCACTTCGAATTCGATTTGACCGACAGCGGTCTGAAGTATGAAGCCGGTGATGCGCTGGGTGTTATCCCAGTGAACGATGCTGAGTTGGTTAGCCTGCTGTTGAGCGAACTGAAAGCGGACTATGAAACTCCGGTGCCAAGCTTTGATCGTAACCTCGGCGATCTGCTGACCTATCAGTTTGAGATCTCCGAGCCATCGCGCAAGCTGATTGAGTGGGTAGGCCAGCACACTGCCAACCAGGAACTGCTGCACGTATTGCAGCACGACGATAAAGACACTCTGGCTAACTGGCTGTGGGGCAAAGACACACTGGATCTGCTGCAGCTTGAGCTGAAGCGCACTCTGTCTGTACCAGAGTTCGTGGCGATGCTGCGTCCGTTGCAGCACCGTGCGTACTCCATCTCTTCCAGCTCCAAAACGCATCCGAATCAGGTGCACCTGACGATTGCTTCCGTGCGCTATCACAGCGGTGGCCGTGAGCGTAAAGGCGTATGTTCAACCTACCTGGCTGAGCGCGTGCGCCGTGGCGAGAAGCCAGCGATCTTTATTTCGCCAAACAAAGCGTTCCGCGTGCCGGCTAACGGCAATGCTCCGCTGATTATGGTTGGCCCTGGCACCGGTATTGCCCCGTTCCGTGCCTTCCTGCAGGAACGCCAGTCAACCGGCGCTGAAGGTAAGAACTGGCTGTTTTTCGGCGATCAGCATCAGGAACACGACTACATTTATGAAGATGAGCTTAATGGCTGGCAGCAAAGCGGTCTGTTAACACATCTCGACCTGGCATTCTCACGCGATCAGGAAGAGAAGATCTACGTGCAGAATCGTATGCTTGAAAAAGGCGCTGAGCTGTATGCCTGGCTGCAGGATGGCGCGTACTTCTATGTTTGTGGCGATGCTTCGCGCATGGCGAAAGATGTGGATGCAGCGCTGTATGAAGTGGTGCGCCAGTTTGGTGGACTCTCTAGCGAACGTGCAGCGGCTTACATTGACCAGTTGAAGAAAGATAAGCGCTATCTGCGTGACGTCTACTAAGGCCCAAAAAAAGGAAGCTAATGAGCTTCCTTTTTTACATCTGCTGTCGCGGCACGATGAATCGCACCATGTAAACGCGGTTCAGATGCGCGATCAATCGCGCCGTTATTGAGAAATGCATCCATAAAAAAACGGGCCAATTGGCCTAATGCCAGTCAGTTAAGCCTGACTGGCATTTTTTCTTCTGGCTGTCGGAT
>NZ_DAMDQC010000089.1:0-16581 GCF_032082325.1 Pantoea sp. CTOTU50773
CACGCGCGGCCACCGCTGTAGGCAGCGCAGATTCACGGTAAGCCGCGTCCTGCTTGTCGAAGGCGTCGGTTGAAGGCATCGAAACTACGCGCACCTTACGGCCCTCGCCCGTCAATTGCTCATACGCAGCAACCGCCAGCTCCACTTCTGAACCGGTGGCGATGAGGATCAGCTCTGGAACCCCTTCACTGTCTTTCAACACATAACCGCCGCGCACCACGTTAGCCAACTGCTCAGCGGTACGATCTTGCTGCGCCAGATTCTGACGCGAGAAGATTAAGGCAGTAGGGCCGTTGACGCGCTCAATCGCGTATTTCCATGCCACCGCAGACTCAACCTGATCACACGGACGCCATAAGCTCATGTTTGGCGTCACGCGCAGGCTTGCCATCTGCTCGACCGGCTGGTGGGTGGGGCCATCTTCGCCTAAGCCGATGGAGTCATGGGTGTAGACCATGATCTGACGCACTTTCATCAACGCCGCCATACGTGCCGCATTGCGCGCGTACTCGACAAACATCAGGAAGGTGGCGGTGTAAGGCAGGAAACCACCGTGCAGCGCGATACCGTTGGCGATCGCGGTCATACCGAATTCACGCACGCCGTAATGAATGTAATTCCCCGCGGGATCTTCATTGATCGGCTTAGAACCCGACCACATCGTCAGGTTGCTGGGTGCCAGGTCAGCAGAACCCCCAAGGTATTCCGGCAGAATCTTGCCGAAGGCTTCAATCGCATTTTGCGACGCTTTACGGCTGGCAATTTTCGCCGGATTGGCCTGCAGCTGCTCGATAAACTGTTGCGACTCAGTTTCCCAGTTATCCGGCAACGCATCTTTGATACGACGGTTAAACTCCGCCGCCAGTTCCGGGTAAGCCTCGGCATAAGCCGCGACTTTTGCCTCCCACGCGGACTCTTTCGCCTGGCCGGCCTCTTTCGCATCCCACTGCGCATAAAGTTCTGAAGGGACTTCGAACGGCGCGTGGTGCCAGCCCAGCTGTTGACGAGTCTGTGCAATTTCGTCGTCGCCCAGTGGTGCGCCATGCACATCGTGGGTACCGGCTTTGTTCGGTGAGCCAAAACCGATCACGGTTTTGCACATCAGCAGAGAAGGCTTGTCCGAGACCGCTTTGGCTGCTTCAACCGCTTTCTTAATCGCGTCGCCGTCATGACCGTCTACGTCACGCACCACGTGCCAGCCGTACGCTTCGAAACGGGCGGCGGTATCGTCGGTGAACCAGCCATCAACGTGACCATCAATAGAGATGCCGTTGTCATCATAGAAGGCCACCAGTTTCCCCAGCTTCAGCGTCCCGGCGATGGAGCAGACTTCGTGCGAAATGCCCTCCATCATGCAGCCGTCGCCCATAAACACATAGGTATGGTGATCAACGATGTCGTGGCCAGGACGGTTATACTGCGCCGCCAGCGTACGTTCGGCAATCGCGAAGCCGACGGCATTGGCGATCCCCTGACCCAGCGGGCCGGTGGTGGTTTCAACGCCTGGCGTATAACCGTATTCCGGATGACCCGGCGTTTTTGAATGCAGTTGACGGAAATTCTTCAGTTCGCTGAGTGGCAGATCATAACCGCTCAGGTGCAGCAGGCTGTAAATCAGCATCGAACCGTGGCCATTCGACAGGACGAAGCGGTCGCGGTTAGCCCACTTAGGATTGTTTGGATTGTGCTGTAAAAAATCGAGCCACAAAACTTCGGCGATGTCCGCCATGCCCATAGGGGCACCCGGATGACCTGACTTGGCTTGTTGTACGCCATCCATGCTTAAAGCACGGATGGCGTTGGCTCTTTCCCGGCGTGTTGACATAAGGTTCTCCAGAGGTAAGAAGTCGGTGATTATTTAGAATGTGAAACTTGTTCGTAGTAACCGATTTTCTCGACTTTGGCGGTGGAGCCACCACCTTCAAACTCTGAGGCCAGCCAGGCATTGACGATGTTCTTCGCCAGTTCTGGACCGATAACGCGTGCGCCCATGGTCATGATCTGAGCATTGTTGCTTTTACGGGCACGTTCAGCAGAGAAGGTGTCATGGCACTGTGCCGCACGCACGCCTTCCACTTTGTTGGCCACGATTGCCACGCCGATACCGGTGCCGCACAGCAGGATGCCGCGCTCAAATTCATTCTTCTGGATAGCGGTTGCCAGCGCAAATGCCACATCCGGGTACATAGGACGGTCATTTTGTGCGTCATTGGTGTAGTCCGTCACTTGAAAGTCTTTCTCTTCAAGCAGTTTTTTAATGATGTTTTTCAATTCGATAGCCGCATCATCGGCGCCAATTGCGATAGTTTTCATCGTCATTCTCCAGCAGGGTTTAGTTCTGACGCCTGAACGTTTGTTATGCAGGCGAGAAGATGTTCATCGATAGCCTGCCACAAATCCAATCATATGTTCAATGGTTGTTCATGTGTCTTACGTGCTGATTTAGTGATGCAAAGCGCGAAGGGTGCTGATACCGCGCGGATTGCGCTGCATTTCTGCGTATTTTTCCGATTCAGGGCCAAAATCAAATCTCATGAGCAGGCTCACATTTTCAATCATTGCAGTTGAGAGATGTACATTTATACGTGTAGTGTTCATTTGTTCGCATAACGATACCAATGTACAAGAAGACCCCTTGAGGACTCGAACATGTGTCATTTACACCGTACCTCTCAGTACACCTGCAGCCAGCGCTCATTTCGCGTCTGGTCAACACCAAACAACAGTTTTAACCACGCACGTCACGGAGGTGCGTTATGAGTCAGCAAAACATGACGGCGGTTGAGAAATCCGCTATCAGCAAAATCTCCTGGCGTCTGGTGCCTTTCGTGGCACTGATGTTCTTTATTAACTTCCTTGACCGCACCGCAATTTCTTTTGCTGGCCCAAATGGCATGACGCAGGACCTCGGTCTGACAGGTGTGCAGTTTGGTCTGGCATCCGGCATCTTCTTTATCGGTTATATCCTGCTGGAAGTGCCGAGCAACCTGGCGTTGCATAAGTTCGGCGCACGTCGCTGGCTGGCACGCATCATGATCAGCTGGGGTATCGTCTCGCTGCTGTTAACCTGTGTGGGCAGTGTCGGAGACCTGTATACGCTGCCCCTGCTGCTGGGTATTGCTGAAGCGGGCTTCTTCCCGGGTGCGATTCTTTATCTGAGCATGTGGGTACCGGGACGTCATCGCAGCAAAATCCTGTCCTTGTTCTATCTGGCACAGCCGCTGACCGTCGTATTCGGTGCGCCCCTGGCGGCAGGTTTGATTGAGCAACACGGTCTGTTCGGTCTGGATGGCTGGCGCGTAATGTTCCTGGGTGTTTCCATCCCAGCGATTCTGATCGGTATTGTGGCGCTGTTCTGGCTGGTGGATTCACCGCGTCAGGCGAAATGGTTAACCGCAGATGAGAAGACCTGGCTGACCAACGAGCTGGAAGCGGAGCATCAACAGAAGCAGGGCCATAAGAAACATAGCCTGCGCTCCGTCATGGGCAACGGCCGTGTGTGGACGCTGTGCCTGATCTACTTCGGCTTTATCTATGGCCTGTATGCGCTGGCCTTCTTCCTGCCAACCATTATCGGCGGCTTCCAGCAGCAGTTCGGCACTACCTTTAACGTGATGCAGAAGGGATTGTTCACCGGCGTGCCATACCTGATTGCGGCTGTGGTGATGTACTTCTGGTCAAAAGATGCCACCCGTCGTGGTTGCAAAACCTGGCACATCGCGATTCCAGCGCTGGCCGGTGGTATCAGCGTGCCATTGGCGCTGTATATGGATTCACCGTTCACCACCATCATGGTGATCGCGATTACTGCCAGTTCCATCTTTGCTGCCTTGCCTAACTTCTGGACGCTGCCAACGCAGTTCCTGACCGGCGCGTCAGCCGCAGCGGCTATCGCACTTATCAACACCTTAGGAAACGTGGCGGGCTTCTCCGCGGGCTACATCACTGGCGCACTGCACGACGCCACCAACAGCTATGTGTTACCGATGTTCGTGGTCGGTGGCTTCATGCTGCTGTCAGCCGTCCTTATGCTGTTATTGAATCGCCAGCGCCCGCAGTCTCAGCCGACCTCTATCGCACAGGAGCACTAAAATGACGTACCTGTTTAACCAACCTTCAGCCTTTGCTGCTGAACTCATTGAAGGCTTTGTCGCCGCCAACGCCGATAAAGTTCGTCAGGTCACCGGTGGTGTGGTGCGTAGCACGCGCAGCCAACCCAATACGGTTGCGGTGATTGTGGGCGGCGGTTCCGGTCATTATCCGGCCTTCGCCGGGTTGGTTGGACAAGGTCTGGCACACGGCGCAGCCATGGGGAACCTGTTTGCTTCGCCGTCTGCTCAGCAGATCTACAACGTGGCAAGAGCGGCACATAACGGCGCGGGCGTGTTGCTGATGTTCGGGAACTATGCGGGCGATGTACTGCACTTCGGCCAGGCTTGCGAACGCCTGCGTGCCGAAGGTGTTGCCTGTGAAATTCTGGCGGTAACCGATGATATTTCCAGCGCCAGTAAAGACGAACGGGCAAAGCGCCGTGGTGTGGCCGGGGATTTGTGTGTGTTTAAAGCGGCGTGTGCAGCAGCGGAAGCGGGCGATGATTTAGCCTCCGTACTTAAGAAGTCGCAGCATGCTAACGATCGTACGCGGACTTTCGGTGTGGCATTTGGCGGATGTACCTTGCCGGGTGCCACACATCCTTTATTTGAAGTCGAGAAAGGGCGCATGGCGCTCGGTCTTGGCATCCACGGTGAGCCGGGTATCAGTGAGACTGATGTGCCCAGTGCCGATGAGTTGGCCGAGTTGTTTGTTAAACGTCTGCTAGGCGAAGTACCTGCCGACGTCAAACAGATTGAAGGTCATCGCGTGGCGGTGATCCTCAACGGTTTGGGTTCAGTGAAGTATGAAGAGTTATTCGTGGTGTATCGCCGCGTGGCACAACTGCTGGACGCTGCAGGACTTAAAGTGGTTCAGCCCGATGTCGGTGAGTTTGTTACCAGCTTCAACATGGCGGGCGCATCGCTGACGCTGATGTGGTTGGACGATGAGCTGGAGACACTGTGGTGTGCGCCGGCAAATGCACCAGCCTATCGCAAAGGAAGCGTGCTGATCGCGGAACCGCTAAGTGCGGAAGAGCGTGAAGAGAGCACGGAAGAAGCATTGCCGCAGGCTTCAGCTGAGTCCCAGCAGAGCGCACAGCGCGTGTTACATATCCTGGAATCAGTGGCAGATTTGTTACAGCGTAACGCGAAAAAATTAGGTGATATCGATGCAGTGGCCGGTGACGGTGACCACGGTATCGGTATGGAACGTGGCGTGCTGGGCGCGGTGGAGAAGGCGCGTGAAGTGGCTGCGCGTGGTGCAGGTGCCGGCAGCCTGTTGTGCCGTGCTGCGGATGCCTGGGCCGATAAAGCTGGCGGCACATCGGGTGCAATGTGGGGTGTGGCATTAACTGCGATGGGGACGGCCATTGGCGATCAGCAGTCACCCAATGCGCAACGCGTTGCAACCGGCGTACGCGAAGCCAAAGAGGGCATTATGCACTTTGGCAAAGCGAAGGTGGGCGATAAAACCATGGTCGATGTGTTGGTGCCGTTTAGCGACAGCCTTAACGCTGCAGTCGCAGAGGGTGCTTCACTGACCGATGCCTGGTTGGCGGCGGCGCAGGTAGCCGATAAGGCCGCACAAGACACCGCTCAGCTGGTGCCGAAAATGGGTCGTGCGCGTCCGCTAGCCGAAAAAAGTGTCGGTACGCCAGATGCGGGAGCCATTTCACTGGCGATGATCGTCAATACCGTTGGCGATCTGCTAAAAGAACATAAAGCCTCTCAGCAAGGAGCGTAATGATGTCTCAGCCCAAAATCTGGCTCGGCGTCAGCCTGAAAATGTATTTCGGTTACCAGCAGACACTGGACTGGTGCCGCAAAGTCGCCGGATTAGCTCAGTTGCCGGCGGTGAAAAACGGTGATGTCGGGTTGTTTGTACTGCCCGCTTATCCGGCTATTCCCGCTGTGGCTGACATTTTTGCAAAAACACCGGTGCGCTATGGCGGCCAGGATGTTTGCCAGGCTGAGAACGGCGCCTGGACCGGTGAGGTCAGCGCCAGCATGTTGCAGGAGCTCGGTTGCTCACTGGCCGAAATCGGTCACGCTGAACGTCGTCGCCACTTTCATGAAGATAAAGCGCAGATTGCTGCCAAAGTGGCTATGTCGCTGCGACACGGGTTAACGCCGGTGCTGTGTATCGGCGAAGAACAGCAGGCCGGGCCGGATCAGGCTATCGCACTGTGCGAACAGCAACTGGCGGAAGCATTGGCTGATGCAGTGCAACAAGGTCTAAAAGGCGAGGTGTTCTTTGCCTATGAGCCGCAGTGGGCGATTGGTGCACCACAACCTGCACCGGATAGCTATATCCGCGCAGTGTGTTCGGGCCTACAACAGTTGAAAACGCCGGAGGGTATCACCTTAAAAATCATTTATGGCGGCAGCGCTGGGCCGGGGCTGATTCAGCGTCTGGGGACTGACGTTCATGGTCTGTTCCTGGGCCGTTTTGCCCACGACCCGAATGCACTGGCGCAAATCATTGAAGAGGCCAGCGTGCTGGCGAAGGAGATCCGTTAATGAGCCGTATCGGACTCAGTACTTATGCCTTTTTCTGGCGCATGTCCAGCAAAGTGCCCAACCCGCTATCGCTGGAGCAGATGCTGCAGCAGACCGCCGGGATGGATGTCTCGGTATTCCAGATTTGTGATTATCCGGCGATTGAAAGCTGGTCTGATGCGCAGTTGCAGGACCTTCGCCAATTGGCCGACAAGCTGGGCATCACCCTGGAGTTAGGCACACGTGGCTTAGGCACTGCGCATCTGCGTCGATATCTGCATATGGCGAACATTCTTGATGCGCATGTGGTGCGCTCCATGTTCTACACCGCTGATCACCGTCCGTCACTGGATGAAGCGGCAGAGTTGATTGGTGCGGTGTTGCCTGATTTCGCCCGTCAGCAGGTGCGTCTGTGCCTGGAGACGTATGAGCAGGTCAACAGCGGCGCGATGATGTCGGTGATCAATAAGTTTCTTTCGCCGTGGTTATGCGTGTGTCTCGATCCCGCTAACTGCGTAGCAGGACTGGAATTGCCTGAACAGGTGATCGCCAATACGGCGGCGCGCGTCGGCAACCTGCACATTAAAGATTTTGCCTTTACGCGTCGTGATGGCTGGGTCGGCTTTACCTATGCTGGCTGCCTGATGGGCGAAGGCCTGCTGGACTATGACCGGATGATCGCCAGCGTGCGTCCGGCAGAAAGAGAGATTAATCAAATCGTTGAACACTGGTTGCCGTGGCAGGACGATGCCGTGCTGACCTGCGAGCGCGAAGCCGAATGGACGCGCCGCACCGTTGAATTCTTACGTAGTAAACAAGATCAGGAGTTATACCAATGAGCAATGCATTGAAAACCATCACCGTAATTGGCGCAGGCGGCAAAATGGGTATGCGCATTTCTGCCAACTTCCAGAAAAGCGATTACCAGGTGTTTTACGTTGAGAACTCACCGAAGGCGCAGGAACAAGTCACGGCGCAAGGCCGTGAGTTGTCTGATGCCGCTTCCGTTGTGCCGGTCAGTGACGTGGTAATTCTGGCGGTACCGGATATCGTTCTGGGCAAAGTGTCTGAGGGCGTGGTGCCACAGATGAAGGCCGGTGCGATTCTGCTGACGCTGGACCCGGCTGCGGCTTACGCAAACCTGATTGCCCATCGTGACGGCATCGAATATGCGGTGGCGCACCCTTGCCATCCTTCCGTGTTCCTGGAGCGCTACACCAAAGAAGAGCACGCGGATGCCTTCGGTGGCATCGCGGCGGTACAGCATGTGGCGGCTTCGTATGAAACCGGCTCAGATGCGCAGAAAGCCGAACTGAGCAAAGTCATTAGCGTGATGTACGGTCCGGTAGAGGAAGTGCATTGGGTCACGGTGACGCAGCTGGCCTATCTGGAGCCAACGCTGGTGGAAACCGTGGCCTGCATGGTGGGCGCTTTCATGAAAGAAGCACTGGATGAGACCGTCAAGCACAGCGGCGTGCCGGAAGAAGCGGCCAAAGCGATGCTGTATGGCCATATTCAGATCGCACTGGCCGTGGCCTTCCGCGCCACCAACCCGTTCTCTGATGCCTGTATGATCGCCATGGAATACGGTCGCGAGAAGATTGTGAAGCCAGACTGGAAGCAGATCTTCGATCAGAAAGAGCTGGATATCGTGATTGCCCGCATGCTGAAAATCGACGCCATTAAACGTTAAGCGTGATGCAACCTGCGACTCGCCTCGCTGCTGTCTGGCGAAGCGAGTCGTATCAATGATATAACTCCCTCCTTAAATCAGGTGTCACGATACAAGACAGGTAACGGATGGAAAAAAACACGCTTTCTCAGGACTCCGAGCTGCTGACAGAAATTGCGGTGGCCTATTATCAGGACGAAATCACCCAGGAGGAGATTGCGCGTAAGTTTGGGATATCCCGCATTAAAGTTGGCCGACTGCTCAAACGTGCGCGTGAAGAGGGCAGCGTCGAAATTAATGTGCGCTACCATCCGGTGTTCAGTACGCGCCTTGAACAACAGCTGCAAAGCCGTTTCCCCCAACTACAACGCGCGCTCATTGCACTGGATTCGCCGGACGATGAAGAACAGCGTCGTCAGGTAGCGGCGTTAGTCTCAGCCCATCTGGCACAATCATTAAAAGACAATGCGATTGTCGCTGTCGGGCAAGGGCGCAACGTCGCCGCTGTCGCCGATTACCCCGGGCAGGTGCCGACACGTAACTGCCTGTTTATCAGCGGCATTGGTGGGACTCATCGTCCCGGTGATGCGATTAACGCCGATCATATCAGCCGTCGACTCGCCAAGAAATTTGGCGGTACCAGTGAAACCCTGTACGCACCTGCCTATGTCGAGAACCGTGCGCTGCGCGATGCCTTTATGCAGAACGGCACCATCAAAGAGACGCTCGATCGCGCACGTAAGGCCGATGTGGCGCTGGTGGGCATCGGTGATATGAATGAAAACAGCTATATGGTGAAACTCGGCTGGTTTACGCCGCATGAGATCATCGATGCGCATGTGAATCAGGGCGTCACCGGGGATGTTGCGGGTTATGACTTCTTCAATGCCCAGGGACAGCATGTGGATACGGTGATGAATGACCGGGTGATTGGTCTTAGCATCGAGGAATTACGTAAAATTCCCTGCGTGATTGCCATTGCCTCCGAGAATACCAAAGCGATGGCACTACTCGGCGCACTGCGTACCGGGGCGATCGACATTGTGGCGACCACGGCGCAAAATATTCGGACGATTTTGAGTATGTCGCAGTAAATCCTATTCCGTGGCTAAGCCATGCTGCATGGCTTAGCTAAGTGGTTATTAGCAATACCTCTTTGAGTTTCGCCAGCGCCTCAGTGTGTTTAGATGGCTGCATATTCAATAAATTATGTAATTCCACCAATAAACACTTTGGCGGTCCATTAATTCGACTCCCTGGGGACGGTAATATTCCATGTTTTATCCAATCTGCCGCCACGTGCTATTTCACGTTTACCCACACCTAAATCATATTCTTCCGGCTTAAGGTATTTGAACCAGGCATGATTATGCTGCTGAGACAGCCATAAAAATAATCGTTTGCTCTTGATGCTGGAGCTGGCACGCAAAAGCGCATCCACTTTTTTGGGCGATAGAGTAGGCAAGCTCTGCATCAGTTGATCTGCATGTTCAAAGCTCATTGCTGTTGGAACCCCGGCCAGGGCCTCAAGAATCGCTTTTTCGGGTGTAGAGTAGAGCAAGGGCGGAAGTGACTCTCGCCAGTTATCTTCACGAAGATAGCGTATTTCCTGCATCAGTGAAGCTGGCCATAACCGGCGGGTGCTGTGCCATGCAAAATGAATGTTGCTGTCAATTTTATTCAGCCATGCAGGCAATGCCGTTTCTGCGTATAGCTCGATGTGGATATGTTTGCTACGTGATTGATAATGTGCGAGTCCTTCCAGATCGAGTGCGCTCAATCCGCCGACATGGATGGGGAAGAGACTCATTCTTTGCAATGAGGTGACAACGCCTTTCCAGTTAACCTGCGATGTTTCGCGGACGTACACCCCAGGGGTCAGTGTTAGCAGGGTTTGGCTTTTGACCGCGTTATCAATGAAGTGCGGATTAAAACCCTGTGTCACCAACCAGGGTTTAGTGGCGAGTAATCCCGCAGGAATTATCTGTTTCAGCCTTTTACGACTTTCAGCGTTCAACATTGCTTTTGGTTTGCATAATGGTCATATGACGGCAATTATCGCCGTTAATTTCAAATTAAGCAAACCGGATGGAAATTTTGGTTTGTTGTGTTTGAGTTGCACGGCAATTATCGCCGTCCTTTTGACTTTATATAAACTGCACGGCAGGTTTTTTCACTCCCTTATAACAGCAGGGTAGCCTGTTCCAGTCACCCAACCGTCACCCCAGCAACATAAATCCTTCATTTCCCTGAGCTAGCTTACCGCCATTCTGTTTTCAGGACTGCGGATGCATGAGCCACCTTTCGCTACATCACATCACTAAAGCCTGGGGCGACAAAATTGCCCTCAATGACATCACCTTTGATGCCGCAGAAGGGAGCTTTGTTGCGCTGCTTGGGCCATCAGGCTGTGGAAAATCCACACTACTGCGCACCATTGCCGGGCTGGAAACCGCCGACCGCGGCGAGATCCACTTTAAACACGCTGAAATCACTCATTTGCCCCCATCACAGCGCAAGCTATCGATGGTGTTTCAATCCTATGCGCTGTTTCCGCATCTGAATGTCCGTGAGAACCTGCTGTTTGGTTTAAAGGCACGCGGTGAAGATAAGCAGACTTTTACTGCCCGACTGGATGACGTCAGCAAGCTGATGGAACTGGATAAGTTGCTTGATCGCCTGCCGTCGCAACTGTCTGGGGGTCAACAGCAACGTGTGGCGTTGGGAAGGGCGGTTATCGCGAATAACAACCTGTGTCTGATGGATGAGCCACTGTCTAACCTTGATGCCAAGCTGCGGCAGAGCATGCGCCGTGAGATTCGTGCCTTACAGAAGAAGCTGGGGCTCACCATGCTATATGTCACGCACGACCAGACGGAAGCGATGAGCATGGCGGACAGCATTATTCTGCTGAATGACGGCCACATCGAGCAGCAAGGCACACCGAACGATCTCTATAACACCCCCGCCACGGTTTTTGCCGCGCAGTTTATTGGCGCGCCACCCATGAATATCCTGCCGTTGCACAACAAAGAAAACCGTCATTACCTGAGCCACTTACTGGCGCCGGTGGTTGAGCATTGCGATGAGATGGCATTGAGTCTCGGTTTACGAGCGGAAGATATTCAGCTGATCTCACCTGAACACGCTGCCTTAAAGGCCAGAGTGATCAGCTACGAATACATGGGTGCTGATACCTTGCTGGTGTGCCAACTGGCTGGCCTGGCCGATGCCATCACCGTGAAAGTGCCCGGCATGCAGCATTTTGTCGAGGACAGCCAGGTCGGCTTGCAGTGGTCCGCAACCCGTCAATATCTGTTTTCCACCTCGACCGGCAAGCGCTGTGTGTCTGCCGAGCAACAGATGTTTGTTTCACAGAAAAAATACGCTGTTTAACCGTTGTTTTTCGCCCAAGGGATAATCATGTCTGCGATTCGTTACTCACGTCTGGCCTCTGCTTTACTGCTTTGCACTACGGTTTCCGCTTTTGCCGCCGATCCGGTTAAATTGCAGATGTACTATCCGATCGCGGTCGGTGGCAAAGTCAGCCACACCGTTGACGCGCTGGTGGCTGATTTCGAAAAAGTGCATCCGGAAGTGAGCATTCAGCCGGTTTACACCGGTGACTATGCGACAACCGTCACCAAAGCGCTGACCGCATTTCGTGGTGGCAATGCACCGCAGCTGGCGGTCATTGGTGACATTGAGGCTTATTCCCTGATTGATGCGGGCGCGATTGTCGCCGCCAGCGATCTGGCGACCGGTGATGAAGGTAAAAAATGGATCGATGGATTCTATCCAGCGTTCCTGCGTCACATTGATGGCAAAGTGTGGGGCGTGCCATTCCAGCGTTCAACCGTGGTGATGTACTGGAATAAACAGGCCTTCGAGAAAGCTGGCTTGAATGGCGACACACCGCCGGCCAACTGGCAGCAGGTGGTGGAATTCAGTAAAAAACTGACCATCAAAGATGCTAACGGCGTGAGCCAATGGGGCATCGAGATTCCGTCCACGCCAAACGGTTACTGGAACTTCCAGGGACTCTCTGCCACCAATGGCGGTCGTCTGGATAACGGAAAAGGCACGGCCGTACATTTCAACACCCCTGGTAACGTTGAAACACTGCAATGGCTGACCGACCTCGGGCAAAAAGAAGAAGTGTCACCGAAAGGCGCCATCGCCTGGGGTACCACACCACAGGACTTTATCAGCGGTAAAACCGCCATGATGGTCACCACCACCGGTAACCTGACCAACGTGCGCGATAACGCCAAATTCCCATTTGGTGTGGCGATGCTGCCAGAGAAAACACAGCGTGGCAGCCCAACCGGCGGCGGTAACCTTTACGTCTTTAAGAATGCCTCACCCGAGCAGCAAAAAGCCGCGATGTCGTTTATCCGCTGGGTGACTTCACCGGAGCAAGCTGCGCGCTGGAGTATCGCGACAGGCTATGTGGCGACATCTCCAGCAGCATGGGACACCACGGTGATGAAAGACTACGTGAAAGAGGTCCCTCAGGCGCTGGTCGCGCGTGAGCAGTTGAAGTATGCGCAGCCAGAACTCTCGACCTACAACAGCGTACAGATTCAGGATGCGTTGAACCATGCTGTCGAAGCGGCGGTGACCCAGGCAAAAACCCCGGCAGAAGCACTTGAAGGTGCGCAGAAGCAAGCGGATCGCCTGTTGAAGTCCTATCAGTAATGGAAGCGCGATGAGCACGATAATTGCCAGTACGGCGCAGCGTCGTCCCGCATTCTGGTCGACGCAGCTTTATGGTTACCTGCTGATTTTGCCAGCACTGAGTTTTTTGCTGCTGTTTACGCATTATCCCGCGGTGGCGACGATCTGGGAGAGTCTGTTCAGCGCTTCCCGTAATAATCATCCGGCCCACTTTGTTGGGCTGGATAATTACATGGCCTTGTTGGATGACGATATCTTCATCCAGTCGCTCTGGAACAACTTGTTGTATGCACTGATCACCATTCCGCTGGCCGTCGCGCTGGCGTTAATGATGGCGCTGGCTGTGAATCGACGATTGGCGGCAAATTCGCTGGTCCGCGCGGCGTTTTTTATTCCATCATTGCTCCCAATGATTGCCATCGCCAACCTATGGCTGTTTTTCTACACTCCGCAGTTGGGGCTGTTGAATAAGTTGCTGGCGCTGTTCTCACTGCCTGCCGTGAACTGGCTCGGTGAGCCGGGCACGTCCCTTTATTGTCTGATGGCGGTTTCTGTCTGGCGTGAAGCGGGCTTCTTTATGATCTTCTATCTTGCTGCCTTACAGCAGATCGATCCCCGCCTCAATGAAGCGGCAGCGATTGAAGGGGCTTCACGCGGTTACTTTTTCCGTCGCGTGCAATGGCCGCTGTTGATGCCAACGACGCTATTTGTGTTGATCAATGCTTCGATGAACGCCTTCCGCATTGTCGATCAGGTGATTGCCATGACCAACGGGGGCCCCAACAACAGCAGTAGTCTGCTGCTGTTCTATATCTATCGCACCGCATTCAGTTTCTGGGATATGCCTGCTGCCGCGGCGATGACCGTGGTATTGCTGGTGATTCTGGCGGCGATTGCGCTGATTAAATTTACGCTGCTGGACAAGCGAGCCCATTATCAATGAAGAAGACGAACGCGTTGGGTGGCTGGTGTCTGAACCTCATCATTTGGCTGGCCGCGCTGCTGTGGCTGTTGCCGATTCTGGTCGCCCTGTGGGTAGCAATCCATCCTGCATCGGATCAGGCCAGTTTTTCGCTGTTCTCACCGCTGACCTTTGATAATTTCATCAAGGCCTGGCATGCCGCGCCTTTTGCCCGCTACTTCCTCAATACCACCTTGCTGGTGCTGATGATTGTGGTGGTGCAGTTAATTTTGGCGACCATGGCGGCCTATGCGCTGGTGCGTTTCAAAATGAAATTCTCAGGGGTTATTTTCGCGCTGATCCTGCTGCAGTTGATGATTAGTCCGGACGTTTTGATTTTGAACAATTACAAAACCATCGGTGCGTTTGGGCTGCGCGATACTTTAACGGGAATAGCATTGCCGTATTTCGCCTCTGCTTTTGCCATTTTCCTGCTGCGTCAGACGTTCAAAAGTATCCCACTGGTGCTGGAAGAGGCGGCGATTGTGGAGGGAGCCAGTCGGTTTTATATCTTGCGCAAAATCTACATTCCATTGGCGAAACCGATCTACATCGCTTTTGCCCTGGTCTCGATCAGTTTCCACTGGAATGATTTCCTGTGGCCGCTGGTGATTACCGATTCCGTCAACGTAAGACCGCTTACGGTCGGATTGCAATTGTTCTCGGCGCCAGAGCAGGGCGTACAGTGGGCGCTCATTGGTGCCGCTACCTTGATGACCACCTTGCCGTTGCTGGTGCTGTTCCTGATTTTCCAGCGCCAGTTTATTCAGTCGTTCATGCGTGCTGGTATTCGCTAAGGAGTGTTTTTCGTGACTCATCCGCATCCATTGACATCCTTGCAGCGCGAACTCCTCGGCGATGTGGCCGAGCTTTATGCTTTACCTGATTTACGTCCTGCAATGATGGATAACGTGCTGCGTTTCGGTGTGATTGCTGATCCGCAGTATGCCGATGTCGAAGCTGATATCGCCAATAACCTCTACTACCGTCATGCACTTGATAAGTTACCGCAGGCAATTGAAGCCCTGAATCAGCAACCGCTGGATTTTGTTGTCACGCTGGGGGATTTGGTTGACCGCGATTGGGCCAGCTATGCCGCCATTCTGCCGCTGTATGACCAGTTGGTGCATCCGCATGCGGTAGTGTTGGGGAATCATGATGCGCAAACCCTTGCTCAGCATCTGAATAATCGTGCGGCACTCCCCAAAAGTTATTACGCGTTTCGCTTAGCGGGATGGCGGTTTATTGTTTATGACGGTAACGATGTCAGTTTGTACTGCAATGCACTGAATGGTGATGACTATTACCAGGCTGAGAACCTGTTAGCGGAATTAAAGGCGCAGCGACAGCCGCAGGCTCAGCCATGGAACGGTGCCGTCGGTCAGCAGCAGCTGAACTGGATTGAACAGCAATTGATTGAAGCTCAGCAACGGGGGGAAAAAGTGGGGGTGTTTGGTCATTACCCGCTGGCGCCTCACACCACGCATATACTGATGAACGCCAGTGTGCTGGTGGATCTCCTTTCTAGTTACAACATACATTTTTGCTTCTCAGGACATGACCACCGCGGCAACGCTGCATACATCGGTCAGACAGGGTTTTATACCATGAAGGGCATGCTCGATGGTCCAAGCGAAATACCCTTTGCGGTGGTCGAAGTGGATGATAATGGTGTAAGGATTCACGGCTTCGGCGGGGAGATAAGCCGAGGTTTGTGTTAATGCGGTCAGCCGACGGGGCTCATATCGCCTGCAATTTAACCGGCGCGCTTCAGGGGCTGTGGCGGCAGCTGTTGCCGACGACGGGCAATCTCTTCAGCACGCTGTAACAACTGCTGCAAATCATCCTCGTCAATATCGAGAAGCTGACCGTTCTCCAGTGCCTGATGCAGATCATCGCGAGTAATTGGCACTTCAAGCGCCACTGAATTCGTTTTAGGTTCGTTAGCAGCCAGCGGATGCGGGTAACGGCGACCCGCAAGATTATTAAAAATGATTGCCAGTACAGCGAGACACACGGAATTTAGCAGCACGGGAGAGAGAATAAACTGATATCCCAATTGCTGAACGCCACTGCCGCCCAGAATCGCTGTCAGCGCCACCGCCCCGCTGGGAGGATGCAAGCAGCGCAGCTGAAACATCACGGCAATGGCGAGACAAGCCGCAATGCCGCAAGCGACTGCGGGATAGGGCACATACATCGCGGTTGTCACGCCTATCACGCCTGCGACCAGATTCCCGCCAACAATCGACCAGGGTTGCGCCAACGGACTATTCGGTAAGCCGAAAAGCAGCACTGCAGACGCCCCCATCGGTGCCACAAACCATAAGTTGACCTCACCAAGCAGCCAGTGGCTGGTCAGGCTGGTGATCATCAGGCCGAGGCCCGCACCGATGCTGGCCATCACTCTCTGTTTTTTGGCGACCGGTAACGGATGCGGCCAAAGACGGGCAAGGAAAGTCCGCAGCGATGTTATCCAGCTGGCGCGACGCAGGTGTGTCATGAAGGTCATACTCTGTCATAAGAAAACGCGATGGATGGCGATTGTCGCTGATCGATTCCTGAGGAACAACCACAATATTAGTGTGCTGTTACCAAACGGTGATGCGTTTACAAGCTTGAACAATGATGTTTAACCGTGTCTTACACAATGTCTAAGATTGTTGTATAGTCCG
>NZ_DAMDQC010000090.1:0-16545 GCF_032082325.1 Pantoea sp. CTOTU50773
AGGAACTCACTGCGCTGGAAGCCCGGCGGCAGTTTCTCACGTACGGTCTGCTCGATAACGCGAGGACCGGCAAAGCCGATCAGCGCTTTCGGTTCAGCAACGTTCAAATCGCCCAGCATCGCGAAGCTGGCAGACACACCGCCCATGGTTGGGTCGGTCAGCACGGAGATGTACGGCAAGCCGCGTTCCTGCATTTTCGCCAGCGCGGCGGAGGTTTTTGCCATCTGCATCAGCGACTGTAACGCTTCCTGCATACGGGCACCGCCACTGGCAGAGAAGCAGATCAGCGGGCAGTTATCTTCCAGTGCCTGCTCAACGCCACGCACAAAGCGCGCGCCAACCACAGAGCCCATTGAGCCGCCCATAAAGGAGAACTCAAAAGCCACCGCCACCACTGGCATACCGTGCAGGGTGCCTTTCATGGCGATCAGAGCATCTTTCTCACCGGTGTCTTTCTGCGCGGCAACCAGACGATCTTTGTACTTCTTAGAATCGCGGAACTTGAGCAGATCCTTCGGTTCCAGCTCGCTGCCTAATTCAACCAGAGAACCTTCATCCAGCATGGTGTGCAAACGCTCACGGGCGTGCATGCGCATGTGGTGGTCGCACTTCGGGCAGACCTCAAGGTTACGCTCCAGTTCGGCGCGGTACAGCACCTGACCACAGCTATCGCATTTGGTCCAGACCCCTTCAGGGATACTGGCTTTGCGTGTTGGCGTGGTGGTGCTTTTATTCAGTATGCGTTCAATCCAGCTCATTGATGACCTTTCTGTTTAATGCTGACCTGGTCCAGTCTTCTTGTGACTGCTGAAATCACCTTCAGCAGGCCGTAAATGTCGCTCATTAAACCACAACCCGTTAACGCTGTGGATAAAAATCTGGTGACAGCCTTACTGTGGCTTCTGCTGACGTGCCTGACGGCGATGGCGCCATACTTCAATCACGCCTGGCAAAATTGAGACCACAATGATGCCAACAATCAGCAGTTTTAGGTTCTCCTGTACCACCGGCAAATCACCAAACAGGTAACCGGCATAGGAGAACAACAGCACCCACAGCAGTGCGCCCGTCACGTTGAAGAGCGCAAAGGGGCGAAAAGACATGTGTCCCATCCCCGCCACAAAGGGGGCAAAGGTTCGCACGATTGGTACAAAGCGCGCAAGTATAATGGTTTTGCCACCGTGGCGATCGTAGAAGGCGTGGGTCTTATCCAGATAGCTGCGACGGAAAATTTTCGAGTTCGAATTGCTAAACAGCTTCTCACCGAACAACCGACCAATAGTGTAGTTCACCGCATCGCCGAGGATGGCAGCAACCACCAGCAGCGTGACCATTAAATGCACGTTGAGATCGTTACCCGGCAGTGCCGCCAGCGCGCCAGCAACAAACAGTAACGAATCCCCTGGCAGGAAAGGTGTGACCACCAGGCCGGTTTCGCAGAACAGGATCAGGAACAGAATGGCGTAAATCCAGACGCCGTACTGCGCCACCAGTTCGGCTAAATGCACATCAATATGGAGAATAAAGTCGATCAAAAAGTGGATGAATTCCATAATGTTCCGGCTCCCAAACATCCTTACTCATTTAAATTAATCTGCGAGGAACAACGGTCCCAACGCAGGCTGAGGTAACGCAAAGTGAGATGGGTAATCCACCGCCACCAAATACAACCCCTCGGCTTTAGCGGTCGCTGCCGCCAGAGTACGATCTTTTGCCGCCAGCAACTCAGCCATCCAGCTTTCCGGCTGGTTGCCGCAGCCAATTTCCATTAGGCTGCCGACAATATTGCGCACCATGTGGTGCACGAACGCGTTGGCTTTGATATCGACAATCACATAAGGTCCGTAACGTGTGACGTTAAGGTGCATCACGTTGCGCCACGGCGTGCGCGACTGGCACTGCACCGCACGGAACGAGGTAAAGTCGTTCTCGCCAATTAAACACTGACCGGCACGCTGCATTTTCTCGACATCCAGCGGATGATAAAAATGGGTGATGCCGTTGCCAAGAATCGCCGGTCGCAGCCGCTGATTGAAAATCACATAGCGGTAACGACGCGCGGTGGCGCTAAAGCGGGCATGAAATTCCTCCGGCACCGCTTTCACCCAACGTACCGCGATGTCATCCGGCAGGTTGGCATTGACGCCCAGCGTCCAGGCGCTGTCGGCGCGCTGCGAGGTGGTTTCGAAATGCACCACTTGCCCGGTACCGTGCACACCGGCATCCGTGCGTCCGGCGCAGAACACCACCACCGGGTGATTCGCCACTTTCGACAGCGCTTTTTCCAGCTTTTCCTGCACGCTGCGCACTTCGTTCTGTCGCTGCCAGCCGTAGTAACGGCTGCCGTCGTACTCAATGCCTAACGCCAGCTTAAATGTCGTTTCTTCAGACAACATTAATAGAAGTACTCCTGCACCAATTTCTCAGCGGTTTTTACCGCCATCAGTGCGCCGCCGAAACGAACGTTGTCAGCCACGGACCAGAATTGCAGCAGCTCAGGGAGACCGTAATCATTACGCACATTGCCAATGCTCAGCGCATCATTGCCTGATGCATCGCTGACGGGCGTCGGATATTCACCGTCTTCACTGAGGTTGATGTCATCAGCACGCGCCAGTTCATCTCGCGCTTCTTCGGCTGACAGCGGACGTAAATTTTCGACATGCACAATCTGCGTGTTGCCGTAAAACACTGGCGCCTGCACGCTGCTGACGGCAATTGGCAAGCCTTCGTCCTGCAGCACTTTGCGCACCTGATCCACCAGACGACGTTCACTCTCCACGCTGCCATGGCTATCCGCTAACTGCGGCAACAGGTTGAACGCCAACTGACGACCAAAATAGTGCTCATCTGCCGGTACACCATTCAGCAAACGTGCGCTTTCGCCCGCCAGGCCATCCACTGCCGCTTTACCGTGGCTGGAAACCGACATCAGATTGGTCACCTGCAAACGGCTTAACCCCGCCGTATCCACCAGCGGTTTGATAGCGCTTAACAGCTGGCTTACCAGCGCATCGGCCACCGTCACGATGTTGCGATTGCGATAATCGGCCAGCACCTGCGGGTTCACATCAGGCACCACCAGCGGGACATCCGGCTCCAGCGCGAACAGATCGCTGCTGTCGATCACCAGGCAACCCTGGCTTGCGGCTTCATCCGCGTAACGCGCGGAAGCTTCACGTCCGGCAGCGAAAAACGCCAGCTGCGCCTGCGTCCAGTCAAATTCAGCCGCATCCTGCACGCGCAGGGTGCGACCATCAAAACGCACACTTTCACCGGCGCTGTTTTCGCTCGCCAGCAGATACAATTCACCAACCGGGAACTGGCGTTCTGCCAGCAATTCCAGTACAGCGTTCCCTACTGCGCCTGTTGCGCCCAATAGCGCAATATTCCAGCCGTCAGACATGGTGGTTTACTCCAGACAATGACATAAAAACAGAAGGCGGTGATGACACCGCCTGACATTTAAGACTTTTCCCGCGCGAAAACGCAGGGGATTGATTTAACTTTACAAACTGGCGCGGAAACCGAGCTTTTCCAGCATCGCGGCGCTATCGGCATCATCACATTTCACCTGCAGTGATGACCATTCACGACGCTCTTCATACTGCTTGCGCAGGCGATCAAATTCGCCCGGTTTGGCAGCCACTTTTCGCAGTGGCGCATCGTCGCGGCGCACATCATACACCAGGTGCACCAGTCGTTTCAGCGTTGGCTGATCGAGCTTGCCGTGCAGCGTAATGGTGCCAAATTCCGGTGCAGGCAGCAGACTCTCCAGCGCCACCTGTTGCGGCTGACCGATAAACGCGCACCAGGCTTCAAATACTTGTGTGGTGCCGCGCGCTTTGCCTTCCAGCGTATAGCCGGCGATATGTGCCGTGGCGATATCGACTTTGTCCAGCAGATCGAGGTTCAGATCCGGCTCCGGCTCCCACACATCCAGCACCACGCTGAGGTCGCTGCGCATTTTCATCACTTCAAGCAGCGCGGCGTTATCCACCACCGGGCCACGGCAGGCATTGATCAGAATGGTGTTGGGTTGGAGTGCCATCAGCAGTGCCATATCGGCCAGGTGCCAGCTTTTGTAGGGGCCGTCTTTAAATAGCGGCGTATGGAAGGTCAGAATATCGGCCTGCGCCACCAGCTCATCCAGCGTGTGGAACGTTTCCTGATCGCCACGATCCGCACGCGGCGGATCGCACAGCAGGGTTTTCACCCCCCAGGCTTCAAGACGTTTTTGCAAACGCCCCCCCACATTGCCCACACCGACAATACCTACGGTACGATCGCGCAGTTCAAAACCATCGCGTTCGGCCAGCAGCAGTAAGGAGGAGAACACATACTCCACCACCGCAATTGCGTTACAGCCGGGTGCCGCCGAGAAGGCGATTCCGGCGGCCGCCAAAGAAGCATCGTCCACATGATCAGTGCCAGCCGTGGCGGTGCCAACGAACTTCACCGGCGTACCGGCCAGCAGCGCCGCATTCACTTTAGTCACCGAGCGCACCATCAGTCCGCTGGCATCCTGTAACTCTGCTTCGGGTAACGGACGTCCCGGCACGGCCAATACTTCACCCGTTCGACTGAAGAGTTCACGAGCGTAAGGCATGTTTTCATCGACGAGAATTTTCACTGCGGCGGTCCTGTCTGCTGATGCGTTTTGAGGCGCGTATTCTTACATAAAGCCGGGGATTAACCTAACCGGCTGCGATAGCGATCCGGCGTGGTGCCGGCCTGCTGCTGGAACATCACAATCAAGGCTGATGACGAGCTATAGCCCAGTTCGTGTGCAATGCCTTGCACGCTGCACCCCTGCTCCAGCAGCGCAATGGCACGCAAAAACCGTAAACGCTGGCGCCATTCGCTGAAAGACATCTTCAACTGCTGCTGACAACGTCGCGCCAGCGTACGCTCGGTGGTGAACACCCGCTTCGCCCATTGTGCCAGCGTGGTGTTATCACCGGGATTTTCTTCCAGCGCGCGCAAAATAGGCGCGAGAAATTTGTCGTCCGACAACGGCAAATAGCTGGTGTGCACCGGTGCCTGACGCAGACGATCAATCAAGACTTCACACAGTCGCCAGTCCGCTTCCGTTTGAGGCTGCTCCAACTCACGCTGTGCAAAATCATTCATGATGGCGTGCACAATCGCATCGACGTGCAGTAAACAGGCATTGTCGGGCATCTCCGCACAGAGATCGGCCGCGAGATTGAAGGTGCGGAACTGGGCATGGCAATGGTTATAGCTGCTGTGGCGCTGTTCTGGCGGGATCCAGATCGGCATATCAGCGGGCGTTAATAACCGTTCCCCCTCCACTTCCATCTCCAGCACGTGGCTGGTGACAAAAATCACCTGACCCCAACTGTGCAGATGCGGGAGATATTCAGTTTTCGCGTTAGCCTGCTCGTAGCGCATAAAATAGCGCAGTAGCGGCGCATCAATCGGCGGCTGGTACTCGATCTGTAAATTCATTCTGTCCGGTCACTAACGAATATTGTCCGATTTTAACTATCTGAACAAAACCGGTCAAATGTAAACTATTCGCGATTAAACTCAGGAGTCGTACGATGAATTTACTGTTTCCGTTGATTGCGGTGATGATCTGGTCGATCAACACCATTGTCAGCAAACTCTCTGCCGGGAGCATCGATCCTGCCGCCATCTCCTTTTATCGCTGGCTGCTGGCGCTCATCGTGCTGGCCCCCTTCAGCCTGCCCGGCGTGTGGCGCCATCGCCATGCCGTGAAGGCCAATCTGTGGCGATTATTGATCCTCGGCCTGTTGGGCATGGTGCTTTATCAGAGTCTCGCCTACTATGCCGCCCACAGCGTGTCGGCGGTGATGATGGGTATATTGGGTGCCACGATTCCGCTACTGACCATTCTGCTGAGCCTGTTCGTTTTACGCCTTGCGCCGACGCGCGGCATTTTGATCGGCGGCCTGTTGTCCTTTACCGGTTTAGTATGGTTGGTGAGTGAAGGGAATCCAGCTCAGTTGCTGAATCAGCGTCTGGGCAACGGCGAGTTGATGATGCTGGCGGCTTCCACCTCGTATGCGCTTTACGGTGTGCTGACCAAACGCTGGGCGATCCCTCTGCCGACCTGGCAGAGCCTGTACGTGCAGATTTTCTTTGGTGTGTTGCTGTTACTGCCTGGATTCTTGCGCGCACCGGACGTCACGCTGAACTTGCATAACATTCCGCTGGTGCTGTTTGCCGGGCTTTTCGCGTCCATTATCGCGCCGTTCTTGTGGATCCTTGGTGTGCAACGTCTAGGTGCCAGTACCACCACCATTTTTATGAATTTTGTGCCCGCGTTTACCGCCATCATTGCCGTGCTGTTCCTGCATGAGCAACTGCATGCCTATCACTGGATTGGCGGTGGCATGACGTTAGTGGGTGTGATTCTGGCACAACGCCTGAAAACACCCCTGCGCAAGCCACGTGAACGTACCGTTCAGCTCAGCGAAAGCTGATGATGATGCGCAGCCCGCCCAGCTGCGGGCTGCGATCCAGCAGCAACTGCGCACCGTGCCAGGCACAGATATCTTTGACCAGCGCCAGCCCGATGCCCGCACCGGGCTGGCTGGCAGTATCCAGGCGACCAAACGGCTGCAATGCCTGATGCTGTTGTGCCGCGCTAATGCCCGGTCCGCTGTCCTCAATTTCCAGCTGCTTCTCCCGCAATCTCGCCGTGACGATCCCGCCTTCTGGCGTGTATTTAATCGCATTGTCCAGCAGGTTGGCACAGAGTTCGGCCAGTAATAAGCCATCGCCTTGCACCACACAGGGAATGTCGCCTTCAAATCCCAGATCGATGTGTTTATGGCGCGCGCCGGCATAGCTGCTGAAACATGCCTGTTCCACAATTTCATTCAAACTGACCCGAGAAAAAGGCTTGTCCTCACCGTGCCGGGCTTTGATTTGCGCCAGCTGCAACAGCCGATCGGTTAGTTGCACCGTATCGTTGAGCGTACGGCGCATGCCGAGCAGACTTTCGCGCCACTGCGCAGGATCATCACTGTTGAGCGCAACGCCAACCTGGGTTTTTAAAATAGTGAGCGGTGTACGTAATTGGTGTGAAACGTCGGCACTAAAGCGTTCCTGTCGTGCCAGCAAGCCCCGCAGTCGTTCCAGATGCCGGTTAAAGGCAATAATTAACGGCTGCAATTCCGACCAGGGTAATAGCGACGGCAAAGGCGTCAACTCACCTGGCGCACGTCGTAGCATGATGCGCGATAATCGGCGCAGCGGCCGCAACACTTTGCGTAATAACAGGCTGGCTAACAGCAGAGTAATCAACACCAGAAAGCTTTGACTGATCAACGCGGTGCGCAATAATCCTTCCGCAAACCCATGACGAGAATTCAGGGTTTCGGCCACCAGAACCAGCGCCATCCCCTCTACGCCCTGCTCGTTTACCGGTTGCCATAACGCCGCAATCCGAATCGGCTGCTTACGATAGCTGCCATCGTAAAAGTGCACTAAAGCGGGATAGGCTTCAGAAAGCGGCGCATTGCGCGGTAAAGGGGGCAGATCGGGATAACCTGAAAGAGTTTTGCCTTGCGGTGAAATCACCTGATAGAACAACTGATCGTTCATGTTGCGCTCAAAGCTGTCGAGTACCACCCAGGGCACATCCACCTCCAAATGGTTCTGTCGCACCACCAGCCTTTCTGCCACCGTGCGTGCCGAGGCGAGAAGTGAACGATCGTAGGCCTGATTCGCCGCCTGCAGCGCACTCTGGTAATGGGTATAAACCGACAACCCCCACAGCAACATCAACGGAGCGCCCAACCACAGTAGCAGTTCACCACGCAGTGAATGGCTCAGGCGCACGGCTGGCACTCCAGACTGTATCCCAGCCCACGTAGCGTCACGATGGCAACATCGCTGCCCTGCAGCTTTTTCCGCACCCGATGCACATACAGTTCAATGCTTTCCAGGCTGGCTTCATCGGTTAAGGTAAAGGTCTGTTCATAAAGATGCTGGCGTGACACCGGACGTCCAGGGCGTTGCATCAAAGTCGAGAGCACGCTGGCTTCACGCGGGGTGAGCATCAACGGTTTATGATTCAGCAGAAAATAGCCTTCGCCGTCGCGCTCCAGCTGGCCCACGGTCTGCGATTGCGCAGTCTGCCCCTGGCTGCGACGGATCAGGGCGCGCAGGCGCGCTTCCAGCTCATCCAGTTCAAAGGGTTTAGTGAGATAGTCGTCCGCGCCCGCATTGAGGCCCTGCACGCGCTGTTCCAGCGCACTTTTAGCCGTGAGCAACAATACCGGCGTGGTTTGCCCACGCTTACGCAAACGCGCCAGCACCGCCAGACCATCCAGCCGTGGCAGTGATACATCCAGCACCACCACCGCATAGTCTTCGCTCTGCAACACATGGTCTGCCGCCAGGCCATCCGCAACCCAATCCACGGCAAAACCTTTCTGTGTCAGCGCTTTTTGCAGCCAGCTGGCCAGGTCAACCGTATCTTCCACCAGTAAGAGACGCATATCACATCCTGATACTTTTCCCGAGCACTGAAAGGTAAATGAAAGGTTACACCATTAACAATTCAGCAACGCCGAATGTTCGGCAGTTGTCACACTCTGGAAGCATGAATGGAGCGAATAATGAAAAAAATCTTACCCCTCGCCCTCGCCTCAACCCTCGTGGCTTTGTCGATCTCTTCTGCGCTGGCAGAAGCGCCAGACCGGACAGAATGTATCGCCCCCGCCAAACCCGGCGGTGGCTTTGATCTGACCTGTAAATTGATTCAGGTTTCCATGCAGGAAACCGGCGAAATCAGTAAACCGATGCGCGTGACCTACATGCCCGGCGGTGTGGGAGCGGTGGCTTACAACGCCATCATTGCTCAGCGCCCCGCCGAAGCAGGCACGCTGGTGGCCTTCTCCGGCGGTTCGCTGCTCAATCTCTCTCAGGGCAAGTTTGGCCGCTATTCAGAAAGTGACGTGAAGTGGCTGGCTGCCGTCGGCACCGATTATGGCATCGTCGCGGTACGCAATGACGCCCCATGGAAAAACCTTGGTGAACTGATGGAAGCCATGAAGAGCGATCCCACCAAAGTGGTGGTCGGCGCAGGTGCATCGATCGGGAGTCAGGACTGGATGAAAACCGCCCTGCTGGCTCGCGAAGCGGGCATCGACCCACGCAAGATGCGCTATGTCGCGTTTGAGGGCGGTGGCGAGCCGGTAACGGCTCTGCTTGGCAACCATATTCAGGTGGTCTCCGGGGATATGAGCGAGATGGTGCCACATTTGCAAGCCGGCAAGTTGCGCGTGCTGGCAGTGATGTCTGACAAACGCTTACCGGGTGAACTGGCGAATGTGCCGACCGCCAAAGAGCAAGGCTATAACGTCGAGTGGCCGATTATTCGCGGTTATTACCTTGGTCCAAAAGTGACTGACGCGGAATATCAGTGGTGGGAAGACGCGTTCAAAAAATTGGTGACCACCAAAGAGTTTCAGCAACAGCGAGATATGCGCGGACTGTTTGAGTTCAACATGTTCGGCAGCGAGCTGGATGCCTACGTGAAAAAACAGGTGGCTGATTATCGCGAAAAAGCCAAATCCTTTGGCCTGGCCAAATAACGGAGTCGATGATGAGCGATCGTATCTTCGCCGGTATCTGGCTGCTGCTGTGCATTGCCGGGCTGTTTATTGCCTGGCAAATCCAGAGTGAATACAGCTATGAACCGGTCGGCCCACGCCCTTTCCCGATGCTGCTGCTGGGATTAATGGCGATTTGCGCCGTGATGATGTTACTGCGCAAACCCGATCTGGTGCAGTGGCCTTCCGCCATCACACTGAAAAAGTTAGTGCTGATGTGCGTCATGCTGATGGTATATGGCTGGCTGTTTGAGCGTCTGGGTTTTGCTGCATGCACCACGCTGCTGACCTTTGGCATTGGGCTGTTGTTTGGCGCGCGCTGGTGGGCGGCTGCGGTGTCCGGTGTGGTGATGGGCATAGCACTGTTTTATGCCTTTGACCGCCTGCTCGATGTCACCTTGCCCGTCGGCAGCTGGTTCAATTAACGGGAGTCTCACATGGATACCTGGTCTTTTCTGATGCAAGGGTTTGCCGTCGCGATGACGCCGGAAAACCTGATGATCGCACTCATCGGCTGCTTTATTGGCACCATTGTTGGCCTACTGCCCGGACTCGGGCCGATTAACGGTGTCGCGATCCTGATGCCGCTGGCGTTTGCTCTGCACTTACCTGCCGAGTCCGCGCTGATCCTGCTTGCTACGGTCTACATCGGTTGCGAGTACGGTGGTCGTATCTCCTCTATTTTGCTTAACGTGCCAGGCGATGCCGGGGCAATCATGACCGCGCTGGATGGCTACCCGATGGCGCAACAGGGCAAAGCTGGCGTGGCCCTGTCGATCTCAGCAGTGAGTTCATTTATTGGATCCACGATCGCCATTCTCGGCATTATTCTCTTTGCCCCTATATTGGCCAACTGGTCACTGGCCTTTGGTCCGGCGGAGTATTTCGCGCTGATGGTGTTTGCGATTGCCTGTCTGGGCAGCATGATGAGCCACAATCCGTTGAAATCGTTTTTAGCCGCGCTGATCGGTTTGGGTATGGCCACCGTTGGCGTCGATGCCAATACCGGCGTCTATCGTTTCACCTTCGACAGCGTGCACCTCTCCGACGGTATCCAGTTTGTGGTCGTGGTGATCGGACTGTTTTCTGTCAGTGAAATACTGCTGATGCTGGAATCCACCAGCAGCGGGCAGAAAGTGGTTCGCGCCAGTGGCCGCATGATGTTCAACATGAAAGAAGCGGCGCAGGCAACCGGTGCTACCTTGCGTTCCTCCTTTATCGGCTTCTTTGTGGGCGTACTGCCCGGCGCCGGTGCCACCATCGCCAGTGCTATCGCTTATATGAGCGAGAAAAAAATCAGCGGCAGCGACCAGTTTGGTAAAGGGGATATTCGCGGCGTGGCGGCACCTGAAGCGGCCAACAACGCCTCGGCTTGTGGCTCCTTTATTCCGATGCTGACGCTGGGTATTCCGGGCTCCGGCACCACGGCGGTGATGGTCGGTGCGCTGACGCTGTACAACATCACACCCGGCCCGGCGATGTTTACCGAACAGCCGGATATCGTCTGGGGTCTGATTGCAGCATTGCTGATTGGCAACGTCATGCTGCTGATCATGAACATCCCGATGATCAACATCTTCGCCCGCATGCTGACCATCCCGCTGTGGTTCCTGGTACCCGCCATCGCCGCGATCTCTGCAGTGGGCGTTTACGCCGTGCACAGTACCACTTTTGATCTGTTGCTAATGGTCGGACTGGGTATCTTTGGCTATATCTTGCGTAAAATGGATTTCCCGATGTCGCCGCTGATACTGGGCTTCGTGCTGGGAGAGATGCTGGAGCAAAACCTGCGCCGTGCGCTCTCCATCAGTAACGGCAACCTGCCGATTCTATGGGAAAGCCTGATCTGCAAAGTGTTGCTGGTGTTGGCGATCGCTGTCCTGATCGTGCCGCCACTGTGGAAACGCTGGCGTCGTAAGCGTCTCAAACTGGCTGAAGCTGAATAAATCCAGAACTGACGCGATTTCCCCTCACTGCCCCCGTGGATTTCCCGGGGGCTTTTGCTATCATATGGCCTCTTTTTTCCGGCGCACCCGGATCTGACCTCGTTTTTCAAGGATTCCGCCATGCAACCTCTCAGCGGTCCCGGTGTGCCTGCGGGCGATCGTACAACGCTCACTAATGCGACTGGCCCAACTCGTCCTGGCGGACCGGCGGGCGAACAGCCGCTCTCCCCTGCCCAGCGCACCACGCTGGAACGTCTGATTGTGCGCATCATGTCACTCAGTACCTTGAAAGCCCCGGAATTGTGGGCTGGCGTACGCCATGAAGTAGGCGTGAAGAATGATGCTGAGCTGCAATCGCGTCATTTTCCTGCTGCCGAACAGCATTTGAATGGGCGTCTGACCCAGGTACAGAACAGCCTTGCCACACGTCAGCTGTTGCAGCAGCTGCTGGAAAAGCTGCCGCAGGGCAATAATCGCCAGGCGGTGAGTGACTTTATCCGTCAGCAATTTAACCAAACGGTGCTGAGTGCGCTGTCGCAAGACCAGTTACATCAGGTGCTGACCATGCTGCAAAATGGGCAGATGGCGATCCCGCAGCCGCAGCAAACGCGCGCGTCCGACCGCACGCTGCTGCCAGCTGAACAGCAATCGCTGAATCAACAAGTTACGCGCCTTGCGGCCACGACCGGCGAATCACCGGTCAAGCTGCTGTCTGAAGCGCTGAAACTGGTCAATCTGAAGAGTGGCGATCCAATTCCCTCTCGCCACTTCCCGCTGCTGACACAATATTTGCAGGTACGTCAGACATTGGGTCAACACAGCGCACCGACCTTACAAATGCTGGAAACTTCGCTGAAGCAGCCGCTGACACATGACGAGCAACGGCTGCTGGAGGATTATAGCCAGCAGCGTTTCCAGGCCACGCCGCAGACGGTACTGACGCCCGCGCAAACGCAAGATCTTATCAACTTGCTGTTTAGCCGCCGCGTCGAGAAAACGCTGGAGCAGCCGCACGCCGCCAGTGATTTACGTCCGCAGCCGATCTGGTCGCCGTGGATTGAGATTTTGCCGCGTCCGCTGGCACAGCGCCCGGCACTGACATTGATTCTGGGCCTGGCACTGTTCTTCTTTTTACTCTGGCTGTTCCTGTAATTTAGCAGCCACAGTGCGCGCCGGATGCGGCCTGTGGCCACTCGCCCGGCGACGTTCCCCACGTTAATGGATGCCCATCGCGCTTCCAGAAATCCAGTCCACCGATCAACTCTTTGACCTGAAAACCCAGCGAAGCCAGTTTCCATGCCGCTTTCGTTGAGCCGTTGCAGCCGATGCCATCGCAGTATGTGATATACACCTTACTGCGATCCAACTGTGCAGTGGAGTCGGCATTCATAGTGCGATGCGGAAACGAAATCGCCCCGGTGATGTGCCCCGCCAGATAGACATCAGTGGATCGCGCATCAACCACCACTATCGCATTGACGCCTTGCGCCAGATCCTCTGCCAAATCCCAGGCATCGGTGTAATAACTCAGTTTGTGCTGCAGATACGCCACGCTTTCCTGAGGATCCGCGGGCGGGAAGAGTAAGACTGATGACATCGCATTCTCCTTGTGTAATTTTCCCTGAGTTTACGGCAAAGTGGTCTGCAATCTGATACCACTTTCGCCACAGTGATAAGACCACAATGCGCCACTCTTTTTTAGCCTTGTTTAATCACACGTCATCCGGCGGCTTACGTGAACGTTTATGCCATACGCTACGTGAGGCCATTACTTGCGGCCATTTGCACCATCAACAACGCTTACCCTCCAGCCGTCAGTTAGCCGAGGATTTGTCGCTGTCGCGGGTGACGGTGGAAGCCGCTTATGCGCAGCTGGAGAGTGAAGGCTATCTGGAGAGACGGGCAGGTCGGGGGACTTTTGTATCGATTGCAATGCCTGCACGGGCGGCGACCACACCCGCACAGGGCTCACCCCGATTTTCCCGACGCGGCGAGCAGATCCTGGCGACGGGTGGCTGCCAGGATCCGCCGTTCCCCCATGCGTTTGCCGCCGGTTCGCCTGAATTACGCGCTTTCCCGCATACGCAATGGCGCCGGATCAGCAACAGCGTGCAGCGCTCGCTGGGTAACCAGGTAATGAGCTATGGCGATCCACTAGGCTTTATGCCGCTTCGTGAGGCGGTGGCGGATTATCTGGCGTTATCACGCGGGGTGCGCTGTGCTGCCGGGCAAGTCGTTATCCTAACCAGTTCACAGCAGGCCCTGCAGTTACTGGCGCTGATGTTACTGGATGCCAATGATGAAGTGTGGCTTGAGGAGCCTGGCTATCCCGGCGCGCGTAACGCTTTCCTCGCTGCGGGTGCACACTGCCGCGCGATGCCGTTGGATAGCGAAGGCGCGATGCCGCTTGAAGGAGACGCGAGGCTGGTTTATCTGACGCCGGGACATCACTATCCCACCGGTACCGCGATGAGCCTTGCCCGCCGCCTGCAGTGGCTCGACTGGGCGCACCAGCAGCAAAGCTGGTTAATTGAGGATGATTACGACAGTGAGTTTCACTATGACGATCGCCCGCTTCCCGCCTTACAGGGATTGGAGGATAACAGCCGGGTTATCTGCCTTGGCACTTTTTCCAAAACGCTCTTCCCTTCCCTGCGGCTGGCGTGGATGGTCGTGCCGCCAGCACTGGTAGATGCCATGGGTCGCGCGCGCAGCATTCTGGATGGTCACAGCGCGCTGTTGCCGCAAGCGATTACCGCTGAGTTCCTCCAACAAGGCCATTTTGCCAGCCACCTGCGGCTGATGCGCCAGCTTTACCACAGCCGCCGCGACCGATTGCTGGAGCAGATCAACACGCGCCTGCAGCCGTGGTTGACGCCGCTACAGGCGTCTGGCGGGCTACAGCTGACGGTAGCATTGCATCAGGGTGAGGAAGCACAGCTCACGCAACAGGCCAGGGAAATCGGTCTGCTGCTGCCACGTCTGTCGCCGTTGTACAGCAACAGTCAGCCGCAATCGGGCTGGCTGCTGGGCTTTGCCGCGCTGACGCCAGGTGAGATTGTCAGCGCCTGCGATAAGCTGGTTACGCTGTTGTCGCGCTACGCGCAAACGACCAGGTGACGAGAATGCCCAGGGCTGCGCAGCAGGCACCGGCAAGGTAGACCGAGCCATAACCCAACGCCGTGGCGAGCAGGCCGGTCAGTGGGCCGCTGGCACCGTAAGCGATATCCTGGAAAGCGGAGAAACCGCCCAGCGCCGTGCCACGAATTTGCGGCGAGACACGTTTGATCACCTCGACGCCGAGCGCCGGGAAAATCAGTGAACAGCCGCAGCCGGTGAGCGCGGCGCCTACCAGCGCCATCCAGCCAGAGCTTGCACACGCCAGCACCAGCAAACCGGCAGTTTCCACCAGCAGCGAGATCATTGCGACGCGGACGCCACCGTGACGATCCGGCAGGCCGCCAAAGAACACGCGCACCAATACAAAAGCACAGCCAAATGCGGTCAGGGCAAAACCGGCATTGCCCCAGTTTTCTGCGGCAAAATAGAGCGAGGTAAAAGTGCCGATCACGGCGAAGCCGGTGCCCTGTAACGCCAGCGCGATGCCGGGTTGGAAGATGGTTTTCACCACGCTGAACAGAGAAGGACGCTCGCCACCCACCACCGGCACTTTACTGACCCAGCTATTGATCGCCAGCGAGAGCAGTGGCAACAGCAGCGCGACAGCACCGAGTGCCGCGAATCCGCCATGTTGATTGATCAACAAACCCAGCGGCGCGCCCGCCGCCAGCGATCCATAAATCGCCATACCGTTCCACGACATCACCAGACCAGAACGTTTGCTTCCCACCAGCCCCATGCCCCAGGTCAGATTACCGGTGAGCAGCAAGCTTTCACCAAATCCGAGTAACAAACGCCCCACTGCCAGCAAACCAAATTTTGCCCACGGCGAAACCGGCAGCATCGCCGCGGCCAGATACGCCACGCCCACCAGCGCGATGGCGATCATACCGTGTTGGGTGGTGAGCTTGGCACCGTGCTGATCGGCTCGGCGTCCGGCGAAGCTGCGCGTCAGCAACGTGGCGAAGAATTGAATGCCCACCGCGACGCCCACCATCAGGTTGCTCATGCCCAATTCCTGATGCACGTACAGCGGGATAACCGGGAGCGCCAGGCCTGCGGTTAAGTAAGTGAGAAACACCGCAAAGGATATGCAACCCAAAGGCAGCACAGATTGCGTCTGCGTATCAGCAGCCGTGGTCATGATGGTATGAATTCCTTGTTCAGAGCGTGCACGACAGGCAAAACCAACATACGTTCGCACCCTGTATTCAGGCGAAAACGGGTTGTTTGGTTCATAACGTGCGCAAACGATTATTTTATTTCAGGCAAGATGGGATGAGTGTAGGCAAGCAGCGGGGGAAATGTCAAAAACAACAGGGGCCGGATAGACCGGCCCCTGGAAAACGGTGATCACGCTATTAAGCTGGCAGCTTACGCATGGTTAAGGTGGCGTTGGTGCCGCCGAAACCGAAGCTGTTGGACATCACGGTGGTCAGCGCTTTTTCAGTCGGCTGCGTCACGATGTTCAGGCCTTTACCCGCTTCATCAATCTCTTCGATGTTGATGCTTGGTGCGATGAAGCTATGCTCCAGCATCAGCAAGGTGTAGATCGCTTCCTGCACGCCCGCTGCACCCAGTGAGTGACCGGTCATGGCT
This sequence comes from Pantoea sp. CTOTU50773, assembly GCF_032082325.1. Taxonomy (NCBI): domain Bacteria; kingdom Pseudomonadati; phylum Pseudomonadota; class Gammaproteobacteria; order Enterobacterales; family Erwiniaceae; genus Pantoea; species Pantoea sp. CTOTU50773. The sequence continues at coordinate 16,280 of NZ_DAMDQC010000090.1, forward strand.
TTGGTAGCAGAAATGTACGGTGAGTTGTCACCAAACACTTCGCGAATCGCACCCAGCTCTTTCACATCACCGACAGGTGTAGAAGTACCGTGGGTGTTGAGGTAATCGATTGGGGTATCAACGCCCTGCATCGCCATCTTCATGCAGCGCACTGCGCCTTCGCCTGATGGTGCCACCATATCAGCACCGTCAGAGGTCGCGCCGTAGCCAACGATTTCTGCGTAAATGTGTGCGCCACGTGCCAGAGCATGTTCCAGCTCCTCAAC
>NZ_DAMDQC010000091.1:0-16328 GCF_032082325.1 Pantoea sp. CTOTU50773
CGGTGCGCGTCGCTTACTCAGCCGTATGCTGCTGGCTCCGCTGATTGGTTCCTTACTGCTGTGGCTGGCATATCAGTGCGTATTGTGGCTGACCAGCCACTGGCGCGAGGTTTCCACCGGCACAGCGACCGCGTTAATTGGCGTACCGATTCTGCTGTGGCTGTTGCCGCGTTTACGTACCGGCTCGGTTCCACCGGCGATGAATATGGGCGACAAGGTGCCGGCAGAGCGCCAGAAGGTGGTGCTGTGGTGTGGCATTGGCCTTGGGGTGCTGGCGCTGCTGAGCGTTATCGGCATCTCCTTTGGTCGTGATGCACACAGCTGGACGTGGGTGAGTGGTGAGATGCTGCATCAACTGCTGCCGTGGCGTGCACCTCGCGTGCTGGCGGCGTTAGTCGTGGGGATGATGCTGGGTGTTGCAGGTGCGTTGATTCAGCGCCTCACTGGCAACCCGATGGCCAGTCCGGAAGTGTTAGGCATCAGTTCCGGCGCGGCCTGTGGTGTGGTTGTGATGATGTTCTTTGTGCCGGGTGACGCCGTGGCGTGGTTGCTGCCCGCTGGCGCATTAGGCGCGGCGCTGACGCTGCTGGTCATTATGCTGGTCGCCAGTCGCGGAGGTTTCTCACCGGAGCGTATGTTGCTGGCGGGCATGGCGCTTAACAGTGCGTTTGTCACCTTACTGATGGTGTTAATGGCGAGTGGCGATCCGCGCATGGGCGGCCTGCTAAGCTGGATTTCCGGTTCGACGTACAACATCAATATGCCGCAGGCAGTGCAAAGCGCCGTGGTGGGTATCGTATTTATTGCGCTCGCGCCACTGGCGAGCCGCTGGCTCACACTGCTGCCGCTGGGTAGTGCGACGGCACGTTCAGCGGGGATGGCATTAACAGGTTCGCGTCTGGCCCTGCTGCTGCTGGCGGCGGCGTTAACGGCTACGGCGACCTTGACCATCGGCCCGTTGAGTTTTGTCGGTTTGATGGCGCCGCATATCGTGCGCATGCTGGGCTTCAGGCGCGCATTACCGCAGGTGTTGATGGCGGGATTATTAGGCGGCGGATTGATGGTGTTTGCAGACTGGTGCGGCAGGATGCTGGCCTTCCCGGATCAGATCCCTGCAGGTTTAATGGCGACCTTCTTCGGCGCGCCGTATTTTATCTGGCTGTTGCGTCGCGCATAAACGCGCAACCTACGTCAATCGGTGCTTACAGGGCAGCTGCGCATAAACGCGCAACCTACGTCAATCGGCGCTTACAGGGCAGCTGCGCATAATTGTGCAACCTAACGGAAATGGGTGTATGCGTGTAGCTGAGCATTACGATGCGAACGAACGGCAAGGGTGCCTTTAGGGGACGTTGTGCCTCAAGGGACAGCCGGGCACATCAATGAAGGGGCGCCATTCCTGGCGCCCGCTAATGGCTTACAGCTTCGCAAAGCTGCGGCGTGCCGCATCAATGGTGCGCTGAATATCTTCCTGGCTGTGTGCCAGCGACATAAAGCCCGCTTCAAAAGCAGAAGGTGCGAGGTAAACACCTTCTTCCAGCATCAGATGGAAGAAGCGCTTAAAGCGCTCAACGTCGCATTTTGTCACGTCGGCATAGCAGGTTACGCTTTCGGCATCGGTAAAGAAGATACCGAACATGCCGCCAACGTGGTTGATCACAAGCGGAATGTTTTCTGCTTTTGCCGCTGCCAGCAAGCCTTCAGACAGTTGGGTGGTGAGGTCGGTCAGAGTGCTGTGCGTGCCCGGTTGAGCAATCTGCGTCAGGCAAGCAAAACCGGCCGCCATGGCAATCGGGTTACCGGAAAGCGTGCCCGCCTGGTAAACCGGACCCGTTGGTGCCAGTGCAGCCATCACATCACGACGACCACCAAATGCGCCCACCGGCATGCCGCCACCGATGATTTTGCCGAGACAGGTCAGATCCGGCGTGACATCGTAATAAGCCTGAGCACCGCCCAGCGCCACACGGAAGCCGGTCATCACTTCATCGATGATCAGCAGCGCACCAAACTCATCACAGAGTGCACGCAGGCCCGGCAGGAAGTCCGGTTGCGGTGGGATGCAGTTCATATTGCCCGCAACGGGTTCAACGATGATACAGGCGATATCTTCTGGATATTGCTCGAAGGCTTCGCGTACTGACGCCAGATCGTTGTAAGTGCAGGTCAGGGTGTGTTTAGCGAAATCAGCCGGAACACCCGGCGAGTTCGGTTGGCCCAGGGTCAATGCGCCGGAACCCGCTTTCACCAGCAGACAGTCGGCGTGGCCGTGGTAGCAGCCTTCAAATTTGACGATCTTGTCACGATGGGTAAAGCCACGAGCCAGACGAATCGCGCTCATGGTGGCTTCGGTGCCGGAGTTCACCATGCGCACCATATCCATACTTGGCACCAGCTCACACACCAGCTCGGCCATTTTCACTTCCATTTCGGTTGGGGCACCGAAACTTAAACCACGAGATGCCGCTTCAATCACCGCATTGCGGATATTGGCGTTGTTATGCCCCAGCACCATTGGGCCCCATGAACCGACGTAGTCGATGTAGGCTTTGCCATCGGCGTCATACAGATAAGCGCCGTCGGCGCGTTCGATGAACAGCGGCACGCCGCCCACACCGGTAAAAGCACGTACCGGGGAGTTCACACCGCCAGGGATCAGGCGTTGCGCTTCGGCATACAGGTTTTCAGACTTACTCATTGCTCGGCTCCTGCTGTTCTGGAAAAAAATTCTGGCGCCATTCTAAGGGAAGAGTCGCCCGATTAGAAAGGCAAGCGGGTGCGAAAGCCTTTTAAAGCTATACTTTAGCGCAGCGCAGGCGGCACACAGTGTCAAGCGCAGTACTTGATTGCACTGGGCGGCTGGCAGATAATAGTGAAATTAAGGTCGTTTTCTGACCTGGACGTTTACCCGGAGTAAAACATGAGTGACGACGTAGCAGCGCTGCCTTTGCAATTCACTGAAGCAGCAGCGAAAAAAGTGAAAAATTTGATCGCGGATGAAGAGAATCCTGAGCTGAAACTGCGCGTGTACATCACCGGTGGCGGTTGCAGTGGTTTCCAGTACGGTTTTACTTTTGACGATCAAATGAATGACGGCGACATGACCATTGAAAAGCAAGGCGTGGCGCTGGTGGTTGATCCAATGAGCCTGCAGTATCTGGTGGGCGGTTCGGTTGATTATACCGAAGGTCTTGAGGGTTCACGTTTTATCGTGACAAACCCGAACGCGAAAACGACTTGCGGTTGTGGTTCTTCCTTCAGCATCTGATCCCCTTTTCTGACCGCCGTTCTGGCGGTCAGAACGTTACCACTCTACGGTCACTAATCGTGACGACTCACGACGCTTCGCATCGCGCTTTAACACGCTTTCGGTCACGCGCGGCTGTGCACTGAAGTGACGTCCACAATCAATCGATGGCAATGTTTGTTCGCTTTGCCGTGAGATATCGCAGCGGGAAAATATGGTCAACGTGACGGCAATAGAGCCGGTGGAGGTCGCCGCGCCAATTGGCGCAGCCATCGCAAGCCCTATGGCCAGGAGCAGTGCTCTGGTCATTGATAATTCCTGGTGAAGTCAAAAGTTGCGCGTTGCGCAAAAAGGGCACTGAGCATACGTGGCCGCAGTGCCTTGTATTTTGATTTTCGACAATTTTTGCCGAATCTTTAATCTTTTTTGGTGCTATTTTTCGCCGGATGTAAATCTGCACACAGCTGTTTGGCTGCCAGCAGGATACGTGGACCCGGTCGACTCAGCCAGTCATCGTTAATGGCAATCACCGGCACCGTCAGTTGTGGCTGCCAGAATTTCACGATATTCGCGGCTTGCGCGGGGCCACCGCCGATCACAATCGCCTGAGGATGACGTGCTAATACTTGCTCACGACTCACCTGCGGCCAGCTGACACGGCTGTCGGCAAAGATATTTTTGCCACCGCACAGGGTGATTACCTCGTTTTGCAACGTATTACGCGATGCAGTAAACAGCGGCTGTTGACCAAACTGCAAAAACAGAGGGATCGGCGTGCGTTGTTGATACTGTTTACGCAGATCATCCTCTTGCTGGCGCAGCGCCTGTGCGGCAGCCGCCGCCTGCTGAGGTTGTGGACTCCACGGTTTGAGCGCTGCTAACGCATCAATCATCTGATCAATGGTCTGCGGATCAATCCATTCGACTTTAATGCCCAGACGTTGCAGTTGATCGATCTGCCGCTGCGGATTGCCGCCGCGCCAGGCCAGCACCACATCCGGTTTCAGTTGCAGGATGCGTTCAACGTTGATGCCCTGCCAGTTTGCCACCTGCTCCAGCTGATTGGCCTGCGCCGGGAAATCCGAATAAGCACTCACCGCCACCGGCGTAATGCCCGCTGCAAAAGCCAGTTCAGTGAGATGGGGCGATAGCGTGATAACGCGTGGGGCAGCAGCAAACAGGCTATTGCCGATCAGCAATAGCCCCAGTAGCCAATATTTAGCCACGCGCCAGCTGTGCCAGCAGGTTTTCAACCATCAGTGACGATTGTTTAGCGGCAACGACGAGGAACTCATCAAAGCTCAGGTGGGATTCTTTGTCCGCGACATCGGAAATTGCACGCACCACAACAAACGGCACCTTGAACTGATGGCAAACGTGACCAATGGCGGTGGCCTCCATCTCCACGGCGATCGCCTGTGGGAAGGTGGTGCGAATGCGTGCCAGAGGTTCAGCACCGTTGATGAAGGCATCACCGCTGACCACTAAACCGCGCACTGCGTTGAGATCCAGCTGCTTAATCACTTGCTCCGCAGCGGCGATCAGTTTTTCATCCGCCACAAAGGCGGCCGGGCAACCGGCCATCTGGCCAGGTTCGTAACCAAAAGCGGTGACGTCGGCATCGTGATAGCGCACTTCATCGGAAACCACGATATCGCCCACTTTCAGTGAAGCGGCCAGACCACCCGCAGAGCCGGTATTGATCACCAGGTCGGGTTTGCACAGCTCCAGCAACAGGGTCGTGCCGAGCGCCGCCGCTGTTTTACCAATGCCTGATTTCAGCAGAGCAACCTCAACACCGTTCAGCGTGCCGGTATAAATTTCACAACCAGCCAGCGTCAGCGTCTGACGGTTTTCGATTTTGTCACGCAGCAGGGTGACTTCCTGCTCCATCGCGCCAATAATGCCTGCTTTCATAAAGAATCTCGCTGTAGTTATGGATGTAAAGCTTAAAAGTGAGGCATAGTCTACCATGGCTGGCAGAGGATGAATTCACCAAAAAATAAGGGGTAATGATGGCGACGATCAATTTCAAAAATAAGATCAGTTTCACCCGCCCTTATACCAGCCGCAAAGATCCAGAGGGCGAATACTTTATTACACGGCACTTTGAGAGTGACCGTGGCCGCATCATCAATTCTGCCGCGATCCGCCGCCTGCAACAAAAGACTCAGGTTTTTCCTCTGGAGCGTAATGCAGCGGTGCGTTCACGTTTGACCCACTCGCTGGAAGTGCAGCAAACCGGGCGCTATATCACCAAAGAGATCCTGCAATACCTGAAAACGCAGGGCGGTGGACTGGCAAATTACGGGCTGGAGGAGTTTGAAGGCGCGTTTGAGAGTCTGATTGAGATGGCCTGCCTGCTGCATGATGTGGGTAATCCGCCGTTTGGTCACTTTGGTGAAGCCGCGATCAATGACTGGTTTGACGACAATCTGCCTCTTGAACTCGTGGACCCGCTGGTGGCGGGCGTGGCAGATGAGCATCAGCGCACTGATTTTGACCAGCTAAATGCAATGATTCGTCAGGATTTGTGCCACTTCGAAGGCAATGCGCAGGCGATTCGCCTGGTGCATACGCTGCTGCAGCTTAATCTTAGCTATGCGCAGGTGGCCTGTATTTTAAAATATACCGCCCCCGCATGGTGGCAGGGCGATAAGCCGGCAGAATTTAGCGTGCTGATGAAGAAGCCGGGCTTTTATTTGTCCGAGCGTGAATATGTCGCTGACTTACGCGCAGCCACCGATATTAAAGAGCATCATCGCTATCCACTCACCTGGATTATGGAAGCCGCTGACGATATCTCATACTGTATTGCCGATTTAGATGATGCGGTCGAAAAAGACATTTTTGATGTTGAGACCTTGTATAAGTCTCTGCTCAAAGCCTGGGGGACGGTAAATAGTGGTGATGCGTTCAGTCGCACAGTGAGCGAGGCATGGAAAGAAGCCAACCAGAAAAAACGCCGTAGCCTGAGCGATCAATTTTTCATGTCATTACGGGTTAACGTGCAAAATGTGTTGGTTAGCCATGCCGTGCGCCGTTTTGTCGATAATCTCCCGGCTATTTTTGAAGGAAACTTCAATCATGCGCTGCTGGAAGATGACGGTGATGAAGGCCGTCTGTTGAAATTATTTAAAACCGTGGCGCGCCAGCAGGTATTTAATCATCCGGAAGTTGAGCAACTCGAATTACAAGGTTATCGGGTAATAAAAGGGTTGCTGGAAATCTATCAGTCATTAATGTTGCTGGATTATGAACAATTTACTACGCTGATGAACGACGATTTTCTGCCGAAATATCCGATAGAAACGCGACTGTTTCATAAGCTTTCAGGAAAACATCGCAAAGCTTATCAGCAGCAGATGCGTACACTGATTGTCGAGCATAAATATCAACGTTTGTTGTGGGAACGTTATTACCGTTCGCGCTTGATTCAGGACTATATCAGCGGAATGACAGACAATTATGCGTGGGATGAGTATCGTCGTTTGATGGCCGTGGAATAAGCCGAGTTTTGTAAAGATGAAGAATAAATTTTTACCTTTGCCCAAAACTTTATTAGGAACTTCGCGCTAAAAACTTAATCTCATCATCACGACCACAGCAATGGTCTGGCCGTAAATCTTAGAGAGACACAGACAAATGAAAAAAAGCACATTAATGTTAAGTGCGCTGGCGCTTAGTCTGGGCATGGCATTGAGCCCTGTCAGTTTCGCGGCGGAAAGTGCTTCCTCCTCGAACCAACAGTTGCCAAGCCTGGCGCCGATGCTGGAAAAAGTGATGCCTTCCGTGGTGAGTATTAGCGTTGAAGGTAGCACCACGGTGAAAACCCCGCGCATGCCGCAGCAATTCCAGCAATTCTTTGGTGACAACTCGCCATTCTGCCAGGACGGTTCGCCATTCCAAAGCTCGCCAATGTGCCAGGGCGGCGGTGATGGCAGCCAGGGCGTTGACAACGGCGGCGCCAATACTCAACAGCAAAAATTCCGTGCACTCGGTTCGGGTGTCGTGATTAATGCCGATAAAGGCTATGTCGTCACCAACAACCATGTGGTAGATAACGCCACCAAAATTCAGGTGCAGCTGAGCGATGGTCGTCGCTATGACGCCAAAGTGATTGGCAAAGATCCACAGTCTGATATCGCTCTGATTCAATTGCAGGACGCGAAAAACCTGACGGCAATTAAGATCGCGGACTCCGATGACCTGCGCGTCGGTGATTACACTGTCGCAATCGGTAACCCGTACGGACTCGGTGAAACAGTAACCTCCGGTATCGTTTCAGCGTTGGGCCGCAGCGGCTTGAACGTCGAGAACTACGAAAACTTCATCCAGACCGATGCTGCCATCAACCGCGGTAACTCCGGTGGTGCGCTGGTGAACCTGAACGGTGAACTGATCGGGATTAACACCGCGATTCTGGCGCCAGACGGCGGCAATATCGGTATCGGCTTTGCTATCCCAAGCGCGATGGTGAAAAACCTGACGGCGCAGATGATCGAGTATGGTCAGGTGAAGCGTGGCGAGCTGGGCATTATGGGTACCGAGCTTAACTCTGAGCTGGCGAAAGCGATGAAAGTCGATGCCCAGCGCGGTGCCTTTGTGAGCCAGGTCCTGCCTAACTCGGCAGCGGCAAAAGCGGGTGTGAAAGCCGGCGATGTCGTGGTGTCGATGAATGGCAAACCGCTGACCAGTTTTGCCGCGCTGCGTGCAGAAGTGGGTTCACTGCCGGTAGGCACTAAACTGCAGCTGGGTCTGTTACGTGATGGTAAACCGGTGACGATTACGGTTGAACTGCAGCAGAGCTCGCAGGAAAAAGTACAGTCCGCCACGATTTACACCGGCATTGAAGGTGCCGACCTGAGCAACATCGACAGCAACGGCCAGAAAGGCGTGCGCGTGGATAATGTGAAGGCAGGCAGTGCTGCAGCGCGTATTGGTCTGAAGAAAGGTGACGTGATTAGGGGCGTTAACCAGCAGGCGATTGCCAACCTTGGTGAACTGCGCAAAATCCTCGACACCAAACCGTCCGTGCTGGCCCTGAACGTGCAGCGTGGCGACAACAGCCTCTATCTGCTGATGCAGTAAGTCTGAGATGATTGAACACTGGCGAGCTTCGGCTCGCCTTTTTTGTTTTTGTCTGGCGCAGCTGCGCGATTGGCTAGCATCAACACCTTTTTAGTGTGGTCCACATTGTGCAGATGTCCGTTTCGCAATGTGACGCCTACCGCAATTCCCGTATTCTCTATCCGGCTATGTGCAGTTGCACAATGCCAGGCGTGCGTGGGATGCGTATTCTGTCACTTCTTCCCTTTCTCTGGAGTGATTGATGGCCACCTATCATCTCGATGCGCGACTGGCTCAGGATATTGTTGCCCGCACCATGCAAATTATTGACAGTAATGTCAACGTGATGGATGCACGCGGCCGCATTATTGGCAGCGGCGATCGTGAGCGTATTGGCGAATTGCACGAAGGTGCGTTGCTGGTGTTATCGCAGGGAAGGGTAGTGGACATTGATGAGGCCGTGGCGAAACATCTGCACGGCGTGCGTCCTGGTATTAACCTGCCGTTGCGTATTGATGGTGAGATTGTCGGTGTAATTGGCCTGACCGGCCAGCCGGCAGCGCTGCGTCACTACGGTGAACTGGTGTGTATGACCGCCGAAATGATGCTGGAACAAGCGCGGCTGTTGCATATGCTGGCGCAGGATAGCCGTCTGCGCGAAGAGCTGGTGCTGAACCTGATTCGCAGCGATACGCTTTCACCGGCGTTGAGCGAGTGGGCGCAGCGCCTGGGCATCGATCTCAATCAACCGCGCGTGGTGGCGGTGGTGGAAGTCGACAGCGGCCAGCTTGGCGTTGACAGTGCGATGTCGGAATTGCAGCATTTACAAACTCTGCTGACAACGCCGGATCGTGACAACCTGATTGCTATCGTTTCACTCACTGAAATGGTGGTGTTGAAGCCGGCGCTCAACGCCCACGGCCGTTACGATCAAGACGATCACCGCCGTCGCGTGGATCAGTTATTACAGCGTATGAAAGAGAGTGGGCAGGTGCGAATGCGCATCGCGCTGGGTAATTTCTTTACCGGTCCCGGCAGTATTGCGCGTTCCTACCGTACGGCGCGCACCACCATGATGGTGGGTAAACAGCGCATGCCGGAACAGCGCAGTTTCTTCTATCAGGATTTGGTGCTGCCCGTACTGCTGGATAGCCTGCGCGGTGGCTGGCAAGCGAATGAACTGGCGCGCCCGTTGGCGAAACTCAAAGCCAATGATAATAATGGATTATTGCGACGTACGCTGGTGGCGTGGTTCAGTCATAACGTGCAGCCCAGCGCCACGGCACGCGCACTATTTATCCATCGTAATACGCTCGAGTATCGCCTGAACCGCATCTCCGAGCTGACCGGATTAAACCTCGGCAATTTTGACGATCGATTGTTGCTGTATGTGGCGCTGCAACTGGATGAACAGAGCTAACCCTTAGCAGGGCCGGGAGAGGAAGATGCCCCGTTTGAATGTGCGCCTGATCTGGCTGTTGGCCGGCTTGCTGATGACCGCGACCTGTCATGCCAAAGCTGTTTCGCTGGCCTTTTTATCTGGCGAAGAGATGCAACAGACGCGAACTGCGCTGCAAAATCATCAGGCTGCGCCACAGACTGAGCAGGCGTGGCAGCAACTCAAGCAGGCTGCCGATCGTGCGCTTAATCAGCCCAATCCCAGCGTGACGCAGAAAGGGATGTTACCTCCCAGCGGTTCCCGCCATGATTATCTCAGCCTGAGTGCCTACTGGTGGCCGAATCCCGACAAGCCCAATGGCTTGCCATGGGAACGCCGTGATGGTGCGGTCAATCCGGCGAGTAAAAACGACCAAAGCGATGGTGTGCGTCTGGCTCGTTTCACCGCAGACGTGCAGGCATTGGCGCTTGCCTGGTATTTCTCCGGCGAAACCCGTTATGCAGCCAAAGCCCAATCGATGATTCGCAGCTGGTTCATCGATCCCACCACCCGCATGAATCCCAATCTTAATTATGCTCAGGGTGTGCCGGGTAAGGCTGAGGGCCGACACACCGGTGTGCTGGATGGGCGTTACTTTGCCACGCGCATAGTGGATGCACTGCAGCTACTGCACGATTCGCCCGGCTGGCACCCGCAGGATCAGGCTGCGATACATGCATGGTTTAGCGATTATCTCGGCTGGCTATTGCACAGTCAGTTGGCACAAGGCGAGCGTGATGCACCTAATAACCATGGCAGTTGGTATGCCGCACAGGTGGCGGGCATCGCGTGGTATTTGCATCAACCTCAGGTGATTAAGCAGATGGTGGTTTTAGCTCAGGATAAAATCGCCGGGCAAATTCGTACGGACGGAACGCAGCCAATGGAACTGGCACGCACACGCTCGTTCCACTATAGCTATTTCAATTTGCAGGCTCTGACCAGCCTCGCGCAACTGGCACAGCGAAGCGGCGCGGGCGATCTTTGGCACTATCAACAGCAGAGCGGTTCATTGTTGAGTGCGCTGAATTATATGGCACCGTTTAGTGATGACAGCAAAACCTGGCCATGGAAAAATCGCGATCGTGTCAGTCTGCGCTTGATTCCACTGCTCTCGCTCACGGACCGCAGCCTGAACAGCGACCGCTATCAGCGTTGGATCCATCGTGCAATCAAAACGCAGTCGACAGCCGATATCAGCACAGCAGAATCGCGAGGTGCGGAAAGAGAAGCGCTGCGTGATATTTGGTTACTTGCGCGGCCTCCCGCGCATCTGTGAAGGGAAGATTACATCCGAGGCTGCGTGCTATTTAGCATTAATCCCATCGACGCCCTGTGTGCAGCATCAGCATCGCCAATCATGATCGCTTCATAAATTTTGCGGTGTTCATCCAGAAAAATATCCTGCGCGCTGGAGGGCCAGGTGAAGAAGCACTTAAAGATGGTTTCCAGCAAATTGCCCAACGGGATGTAGAAACAGTTGTCAATGGAGTGGAAGATCAGACGATGAAAGGCGCTATCCACCTCTAGCCAGCGAGCAAGATCGAATGAACTTGCGGCGCAAACGGCGATCATTTTGCGGAATAACACAGAGAGTTCAGTGCGTTGTGCCTGAGTGGCGTGTAGCGCAGCCAGTCGGGCGGCCTGCGGTTCTATGGCCTCACGGAAGGCCAGAAACTGTTGGTACATCTCCGCCGTTGATTCAATGCCCTGCATCCATTCCAGCAGTTGCACATCAAGCAAATTCCAGTAAGTGCGGTCGCGCACGTGCGTGCCGAGTTTAGGCCGCGATTCTAATAATCCCTTTGAAGATAACAGTTTGAGCGCTTCACGCACGGCAGTTCTACTGACGCCAAAGTGGCTACATAGCTCGACTTCGCTGGGCAGAACATCACCAGCCTTTAGCGTTCCAGAGAGAATTTTTTGCGCGAGGTCACCGGCGATATGAAAATCCAGACCGCGCTGTCCTGAGGTGATGGCTGCAAATTGCATGGTTTTTGTGATACCTGAAGTCAGACATAACCCGATACTAGCCAGGGATTATGAATTCAGATAGGTGAAACAGGCCCAGATAAAACTGAATTAAGGCAAAAAAAGGCCAGCATAAGCTGGCCCTGGGAACGCGGGGAGGAAATTAACGACCGTTGCGGGTCAGTTGATCCAGATCGGATTCAATTTCAGCGATCTTATTGGATACCACGTTTTCCAGATGACGCAGATCAGCAAGGATTTTGCGTTTCAGATCGACTTCGACTTGATCGCGCTGGCAAATCTGGTCCAGTTCGTCGATCACGTAACGCAGGTTCGGGCTGATTTCCTGTACTTCTTTATAGCCCTGGCTGGTGTGATCGGCGACGACAGTTTTGCGCTGACGCGGGTATTTGAATTTCACGCTTTTGGCGAAGAATTCACCTTTGTCTTTGCGGAAGTAGATTTTCAGAATGTCGTTGCTGGCTTCCTGACGCAGGCTGTAACGGTCGATGTCTTCAGGAGAGCTGATACCTAAGCTTTTCAGGTTGTCGTACATAGCGTTTATATTCCATCTAAGAGTGGGTGAGCGCGCAGGACTATCATCATCATTCGGGATGCGGCAGATACGCAGCAACCGGAACGCTTACGGCATACTTAATCAACTGTAGACACAAAAACCGGGATGAACAGTGCGCGACCGGAGTTAACTGGCGCGGATTATGAACTGTTTGAAAAATAAACGCACCAGTTAATTCGCGGCGCGAAGCAGGTAGTTTGGGTGAGAGTGTAAAGAAAAAATTACGGGCCTGAATACAGGCCCGTTGGCAGAGTAACCGAACTAATTTCTAACTTAGTCGATGGTACGCAGCAGTTCGTTGATGCCGGTTTTCGCCAGCGTTTTAGCGTCCACTTTCTTCACGATTACGGCACAGTACAGGCTGTAGCTACCATCTTTAGACGGCAGGTTACCCGATACCACCACGGAGCCCGCTGGTACGCGGCCGTAATGCACTTCGCCAGTTTCACGATCGTAGATTTTGGTGCTCTGACCGATGTAAACGCCCATGGAGATCACTGAACCTTCTTCCACGATCACGCCTTCAACGATTTCAGAACGTGCGCCGATGAAGCAGTTGTCTTCGATGATGGTTGGGTTAGCCTGCAGTGGCTCCAGAACACCGCCGATGCCGACGCCGCCAGACAGGTGAACGTTTTTGCCGATCTGCGCACAAGAACCCACGGTGGCCCAGGTGTCAACCATGGTGCCTTCATCAACGTAAGCGCCGATGTTGACGTAAGAAGGCATCAGCACGGTGTTACGTGCAATGAAAGCGCCCTGACGCACGGCAGCAGGTGGGACAACGCGGAAGCCCGCATTTTTGAAGCGTGCTTCATCCCAGTTCGCGAACTTCATTGGGACTTTGTCGTAGAAACGGGTTTCTGCGCCTTCCATCACCTGGTTGTCATTGATGCGGAACGACAGCAGCACTGCTTTCTTCAGCCACTGATGCGTTACCCACTCTCCGTTGATCTTTTCAGACACGCGCAGTTCGCCGCTATCCAGCAGGCCAATAACCTGTTCGATGGCTTCACGGGTCACGCTGTCCACGCTGGCTGGCGTGATATCGGCGCGGCGCTCAAAGGCAGATTCAATAACGCTCTGTAACTGTTGCATAATAATTTCCTGAGTCTGTCATACGGGTGCCAGCGTCGCGCTGACACAGAGAATTAAGTCGATAAATCGATTGCGGTCACACTTTATCGTTTGGATTGAGGGCCTCTGTCAACCGTTGTTGCAGCACATTGCGCATTTCGACATCAAGTGCGCGCCGTTCGCTGTCCGCCAGGATGAAAAGATCCTCAACTCGTTCGCCAATCGTACTGATGCGCGCGCCGTGCAGAGAAACGCCGAGGTCGGCAAACACTTCCCCTACACGCGCCAGCAAGCCTGGTTGATCCAGCGCGACCAGTTCCAGATAGCTACGACGATCGGTGTGCGTCGGCAGGAAATTCACTTCGGTATCGACACTGAAGTGCTTGAGGCGAGCAGACTGGCGACGTGTTCGCGGCGGCACCCATTCGGTTTGGGTAATCGCTTGCTCCAGTGCCTGCATAATCATCGGATGACGATCGGCGGCCAGCGGACTGCCATCCGGTTCCAGCACAATAAAGGTATCCATCGCCATGCCGTCGCGGCTGGTAAAGATCTGAGCATCGTGCACACTCAGGTTTCTGCGGTCGAGTTCACCGGCTACTGCGGCAAACAGGTGAGGGCGGTCCGGGCTCCAGATAAAGATTTCGGTCCCGCCGCGAGTGGCCTGCGGGCTGACCAGCACCAGAGGTTTGGTGAGGTCGTGGTCGATCAGGTGACGTGCGTGCCATGCCAGCTGATTCGGCGTGTGACGCAGGAAATAGTCAGCACGGCAGCGACTCCAGATATGGTGCAGGCGCTCTTCGTTAAGGTTTTCCATCCGCAACAGCGCGAGAGCCTGTAAGCGATGATGACGCACGCGTTCGCGCAAGTCCGGGCTGTTTTCCATACCGCGACGCAGCTGTTTTTCGGTCGCGAAGAACAATTCACGCAGCAGGCTTTGCTTCCAGCTGTTCCACAGACTTTCGTTGGTGGCGCAGATGTCGGCCACGGTGAGACACACCAGATAACGCAGGCGGTTTTCATTCTGCATGACTTCAGCGAATTGCTGAATCACCGTCGGGTCCTGAATATCACGGCGCTGGGCGGTGACCGACATCAACAGATGATGGCGCACCAGCCAGGCCACCAACTGCGTTTCCCGCGAGTTGAGCCCGTGCAATTCGGCAAAATCAAGCGCGTCCTGCGCCCCCAGAATCGAGTGGTCACCGCCGCGCCCTTTGGCAATATCGTGCAACAAGGCAGCCATCAGCAGCAGTTCGATCTGTGGCAAACGCGGCCAGAGTTCTACACACAATGGGTGCATCGGACGCGTGGCTTCGTTGGCGAAACTTTCCAGCTTTTGCAGGACGCGAATGGTGTGCTCATCCACCGTGTAAGCATGGAACAGGTCAAACTGCATCTGGCCGACAATATTGCCCCACAGCGGCGTATACGCCCAAAGGACACTGTGGCGATGCATCGGCACCAGCGCCCGCTTTACCGCGCCCGGATGGCGCAGAATCGCCATAAAGGTGTCACGCGCTTCGGCAATCTGGCACAGCGGCTGCTTCAGATGACGACGCGCATGGCGTAAATGACGTAGCGTGGTGGAGTAAATGCCGGTGATGTTCTCATTACGTACCATCACATAAAACATGCGCAGAATGGCCTGCGGTTCACGTTCGAACAACGTGGGGTCACGCAGATCAATCAAATTGCCGCGCAGTTGGAAATCATCATCAACGCTGCGCGGTTTCTCGGTGGTGGAGAGCGCGAGGATCGCTTCATCAAACAGCTGCAGCAGCATCTGATTGAGCTCACCAATGCGGCGCGTCACCCGGTAAAAATCTTTCATCATGCGCTCAACCGGCTCATTGCCTTCGCCGAGATAGTTGAGCCGCTGTGCCACAGTGAGCTGGCGATCAAACAACAATCGATTGTCGTAGCGTGTGAGCGTTAAGTGCAGCGCGAAGCGAATTCGCCAGAGGAACTCCTGGCATTCATTAATTTCATTACGCTCGGCCTCCGTGATAAAGCCAAAACCGACCATTTCATCCATGGTGGTGGCACCGAAATGGCGGCGCGCCACCCACTGTAAGGTGTGGATGTCGCGCAGGCCGCCCGGGCTGCTTTTAATATCGGGTTCGAGATTGTAGCTGGTACCGTGATAGCGCTGATGACGTTCCTGCTGCTCTTCAATCTTGGCCGCGAAAAAGCGAGAGGACGGCCAGAAGCCATCGCTGAAAATGTTCTTCTGCAACTCAAGGAACAGGGCGACATCGCCTGTCAGCATGCGGGATTCGATCAGGTTGGTCGCGACGGTAAGATCGGACAACCCCTCCAGTAAACACTCTTCCAGCGTGCGCACACTGTGGCCAACTTCGAGTTTTAAATCCCACATCAGCGTCAGGAGTTCGCTGGTGCGTTGCGCGGCCGCATCATCCAGTGGCTGGCGGCTGAGTATCAAGACATCGATATCGGAGAGCGGATGCAGTTCACCACGGCCATAGCCGCCCACCGCAACCAACGCAATCTCTTTCATTTTATCGAAGCCGTAGAAGCGCCACAGTCGGCGCAACAGACGATCGATAAATAGCGTGCGGGCATCAATCAGTGATTCAACGTCAGTACCGGCATCAAAGGCCATACCGAGATGCTGCTGGAATTGCTCCAGATAGAGTTTTAATTTGTCACGCGTCAGGGCTTCATCGGGCCAGCTGGCGGGGGAATCAGTCAGGCCTTTGTGTACTGCTTCGGTCACGCTACCACTCATCGACATGCCTCGTAAGCGCCATAAAAAAGGCCGGCATTATGCCGGCCTGGTACTGTCTTGAAGAACGTTACGCGTTGTTTTCGAGCACCGCAGCAATGGTGTCATCTTCACGCAGCGTAAGAATCTCACAGCCGTTTTCTGTCACCACAATAGTATGCTCATACTGCGCGGACAAGCTGCGATCTTTGGTTTTTAC
>NZ_DAMDQC010000092.1:0-16248 GCF_032082325.1 Pantoea sp. CTOTU50773
CTCGCGATTCCTAAGCGTATCCCCACCCTGATTCGCGATATCTGGCAACTGCAGTTGCGCATGTCACGTCGTCATGGCCAACGCGCATGGAAGCTGATGGAGCATCCTAAATTCCGTGCCGCTTATGATCTGCTGGCGCTGCGAGCCGATGTGGAACACAACCGCGAACTGCAAAGCCTGACCCATTGGTGGGGCGAGTTCCAGGCTGCGGCGCCGGTCGAGCAGAAAACCATGATGAACACGCTGGGCGATGATCCGGTGGCACCGCGTCGCAAACCACGTCGTCCGCGCCGTCGTCCAACCGGCCCGCGCCGCGATACCAATAGCGCATCATGATTCGTGTTTACCTCGCCTTAGGCAGTAATCTGGCCGACCCGCTGCATCAGGTTGATGCAGCGCTGGCCGCGATTGATGCGATACCGCACACCTCGCGCGTCGTCACCTCTTCGCTGTATCGCACGCCACCGTACGGCCCGCCAGACCAGCCCGATTACCTGAATGCGGTGGTCGCGCTGGACACCACGCTGGAAGCTGAAGCGCTGCTCGATCATACGCAACGTATCGAGCTGGAGCATGGGCGTGTGCGCAAAGCGGAGCGCTGGGGACCGCGCACCCTCGATATCGACATCATGCTGTTTGGTCAGCAGACGATTCACACCCCACGTCTCACCGTGCCACACTACTACATGCACAACCGTGCGTTTATGCTGGTACCGCTGCTGGAAATCGCGCCTGGCCTGCGCTTGCCCAACGGTCAGCCACTGACCGGCATCCTCGCCACGCTGGATCGCAGCACCATCCGCTTGTGGTCTGAGTAGGCGGCAATAATCGCACTACGGTCGTATCGCCTTTTCAATCAATCCAGTACACTGCGCGCATCAGAAAACTCTGGAGTGTGCGATGAAACCGACAACCATCTCCCATTTACGCCAGCTCAAAGCCAGTGACCGCAAATTTGCCACCCTGACGGCCTACGACTTTAGCTTTGCCCGCCTGTTTGCCGATGAAGGCATTCAGGTGATGCTGATTGGCGACTCCCTTGGCATGACCGTGCAAGGCCATGAATCCACATTACCTGTCACCGTGGCGGATATCGCTTATCACACCGCGGCCGTGCGCCGAGGCGCGCCGAATGCGTTGGTGATGGCCGACCTGCCGTTCATGAGTTACGCCACACCGCAGCAAACCTTCGATAACGCCGCTCAACTGATGCGTGCCGGTGCTAACATGGTGAAGCTGGAAGGCGGTGAATGGCTGGCAGACACCGTGCGTATGCTTACCGAGCGCGCCGTGCCGGTCTGTGGTCATCTCGGCCTGACGCCACAGTCTGTGAACATCTTTGGTGGCTACAAGGTGCAGGGCCGTGATGAAGCGGGCGCGGAGCGTTTGCTGGCCGATGCACTGGCGCTGGAAGCCGCCGGAGCACAATTGATGGTGCTGGAGTGTGTGCCGGTGGCGCTGGCAGAGCGTATCACCAAAGCGTTGAGCATTCCGGTCATCGGTATTGGTGCGGGTAACGTCACCGATGGACAGATTCTGGTGATGCACGATGCCTTTGGCATTACCGGCGGTCATATTCCTAAATTTGCCAAAAATTTCCTCGCGGAAACCGGCGACATTCGCGCGGCAATTCGCCAGTATATTGCCGACGTTGAGGCGGGCATCTACCCTGCCGCCGAACACAGTTTCCAGTAAATCAGGAGAGTTGCAGTGCTGATTATTGAATCGCTGCCGATGCTGCGACGAGAAATTCGTCGCTGGCGGCAGGAAGGCAAACGTATCGCGCTGGTGCCCACCATGGGCAACCTGCATGACGGCCACCTGACGTTGGTGGATGAAGCGCGCGAGCGGGCCGATATAGTGGTGGTCTCGATCTTCGTCAACCCGATGCAGTTTGAACGCGCCGATGACCTGGCGCGTTATCCCCGTACCTTGCAGGACGATTGCGAGAAGCTCAATCGTCATAGCGTCGATGTAGTGTTTGCCCCTGCGCCAGCGGATGTGTATCCCAAAGGGCTGGATAGCCAGACCTTCGTTGAAGTTCCGGGGTTATCGTCTCTGCTGGAAGGTGCCAGTCGTCCCGGTCACTTCCGCGGTGTGTCCACTATTGTGAGCAAACTGTTTAATCTGGTGCAGCCCGATATTGCCTGTTTTGGTGAGAAAGATTTCCAGCAGTTAGCCATTATTCGCAAGATGGTGGCCGACATGGGCTTCGATATCGAGATTGTCGGCGTGCCAACCGTACGCGCGCAAGATGGTTTGGCGTTGAGCTCACGTAACGGTTATCTCACCAGCGAAGAGCGCGCGATTGCTGCGGGTCTGAGCCAGGTGATGAACAGCATGGCCGAGCGTCTGAACAACGGCGAACGCCATGTTGAAGAGATTATCGAAACGGCCGAGGCCGCATTGCGTGAGAAAGGCTTCCGCCCTGATGGCCTGGCCATTTGCGATGCCGACAATTTGCAGCCGCTGACGGTGGATAGCCAGCGCGCCGTGATTCTGATGGCCGCCTGGTTGGGGAATGCGCGCCTGATCGATAATCAGCAAGTGGATCTGACGGAGTAACCTCCGTCGTTTAATCGCAGCTTAATAAGGTTATCCCGTTATGATTCGTACCGTACTTCAGGGCAAACTGCACCGCGTGAAAGTTACGCAGGCAGATTTGCACTACGAAGGTTCCTGCGCCATCGACCAGGATTTTCTTGATGCATCCGGCATTCTGCAATACGAAGCCATCGACATTTATAACGTCACCAACGGTCAGCGTTTCTCCACCTACGCGATTGCCGCTGAGCGTGGCTCGAAGATCATCTCCGTCAATGGTGCCGCCGCCCGTTGTGCCTGTGAAGGTGACATCATGATCATCTGCTCTTATGTGCAGGTGGAAGATGAAGTCGCCCGTAGCTGGCAGCCCAAAGTCGCTTATTTCGAAGGCGACAACGAGATGAAACGCATCGCTAAAGCGTTGCCGGTTCAGGTGGCTTGATACAACGAGGGCGGCCATTCGGCCGCCCCCGTAAAACTTAAGTCCGCAATCCGCGACCGCGCTGAATCAACGCATACACCAGTACGTAAAACACCACGATAAAGGCAATCAGCACTGACAGGGTAAACACCAGCGGCACATCATTGATGCCGAGGAAACCGTAGCGGAATCCACTGATCATATATACCACCGGGTTCAGTTTCGACACCGCCTGCCAGAACGGCGGCAGCAGCGTCAGCGAATAGAACACCCCCCCCAAATAGGTTAACGGTGTCAGCACGAAGGTGGGGATCAAGCTGATATCGTCAAAGGTACGCGCAAACACCGCATTCAGCAGGCCAGCCAGCGAGAACAGAATCGCAGTCAGCAGCAGCGTCAGGGCCACCATTGACCACGAGTGCACGTGGAACGGCACAAAGAACAGCGAAATCGCCGTCACCAGAATACCGACGCACACGCCACGCGCCACGCCGCCGCCAACATAACCAGCGATGATAATGTGCGTGGGCACCGGCGCCACCAGCAGCTCTTCAATATTGCGCTGGAATTTGGCGCTGAAGAATGAAGAGGCCACGTTGGCGTAAGCATTGGTAATCACCGCCATCATGATCAGACCCGGCACGATGAACTGCATATAGCTGAAGCCATGCATATCGCCGATGCGTGAACCAATCAGATTACCGAAGATGATGAAATAGAGCGTCATGGTGATCACCGGTGGCACCAGCGTCTGAATCCAGATGCGGGCAAAACGGTTGATCTCCTTGGCCCAGATACTCTTGAGCGCCACCCAGTATAAATGTGTCATGCTTTCACTCCTTTACCCTGGGTCAGGCTGACGAACAGCTCTTCAAGGCGGTTCGCTTTGTTACGCATACTCAGCACCTGCACGCCCTGCGCACTCAGCTGGCTGAACACGCTGTTGAGCCCCTGCTCACGCATCACTTCCACTTCCAGCGTAGAGGTATCCACCAGGCGATACTGGAAGCCTTCCAGCTGCGGCAGCGGACTACGCGGCGCCAGATCGAGGATGAAGGTTTCCGATTGCAGCTTTGACAGCAGGCCTTTCATCGAGGTGTTTTCCACCAGCTCACCGCTCTGAATAATGCCGATATTGCGGCACAGCATTTCTGCTTCTTCCAGGTAGTGCGTGGTGAGAATAATGGTGGTCCCTTTGATGTTGAGATCTTTCAGGAAGGTCCACATTGAACGACGCAGTTCGATATCGACACCTGCAGTCGGTTCATCCAGAATCAGCAGTTTTGGCTCGTGCATCAGCGCACGTGCGATCATCAAACGGCGTTTCATCCCGCCCGACAGCATGCGTGCACGCTCGTTGCGTTTGCCCCACAGATCGAGTTGGTTAAGGTATTTTTCCGCGCGCTTGTTAGCTTCAGAACGCTCCACGCCGTAGTAACCAGCCTGATTGACCACAATCTGCATCACGGTTTCAAACGGGTTAAAGTTGAACTCCTGCGGAACCAGACCCAGCTGGCGTTTCGCATTGACCACGTCTTTTTCCAGGTCATAGCCAAACACCCGCACGCTGCCGCCGGATTTATTCACCAGCGAACTGATGATGCCGATAGTGGTCGATTTACCCGCGCCGTTTGGCCCGAGCAGTGCGTAAAAATCGCCTGCCTCAACGTTGAGATCAAGCTTCTTCAGCGCCTGAACGCCGCCGGGATAGGTTTTGGTGAGCCCGGAAAGTTCCAGTGCATAAGTCATTGCGAATCCATACCCTGTTGTAGTGACATCAAAGCCCTATGAAATGATAGTGCGCTCACGCCGAGCATGCGGGGTTATTCAGAGATAACGAGTGAAAAATCAAAGATGAAGCGCTGAGCGATAACCCGCGACACTTTACCACTCTGCATGCGGTAGGGGAACGCAAGCGCAGCCCGTCAGTCATTGACTCGCGGGCTGCGCATCTTATCGCAGGCTGGCGGGATTAGCCTTGGAAGATTGTGCGGTTATTCACCGGTCGGGATAACTTTGCCAATATACGGCAGATGACGATAGCGCTGCGCGTAGTCGATACCAAAGCCGACCACGAACTCGTCAGGAATGGTGAAACCAACGTATTCCACGGTCACTTCCACTTCGCGACGCTCTGGTTTATCCAGCAGCGTGCAGATGGCCAGTGACTTTGGCTCGCGCAGGCGCAGGATCTCGCGCACTTTGCTCAGCGTGTTGCCAGAATCGATGATGTCTTCCACGATCAGCACGTCTTTGCCGCGAATGTCCTCATCCAGATCTTTCAGGATTTTCACGTCGCGGGTCGATGACATACCACTGCCGTAGCTGGAGGCGGTCATAAAGTCGACTTCATGCGGGACATCGATGGCACGGCAGAGATCGGCCATAAACATAAAGGAGCCACGCAGCAGACCCACCAACACCATTTCGCTGCCGCTGCTACGGTAGTGTTCGCTAATCTGCTTGCCCAGTTCGGCAATACGGGTTGCAATCTCCTGCTCAGAGATCATCACGTCGACGGTGTGTTTCATTGCATTCGCCTGGTTAAGGTTTTCAGAAAGCCACGAAGTCTATCATAGTCGAACCAACCTCTAACGCCGCGCACAGAACGCAAACGATACCGTGGCAAAATTTATTGCGCTGGCCTTAACTACAGAAAACCCACCCGCACTCTCACCGGTATTCTCTGGAGATCCTATGGCCGCTTCATCCAGTAAAAAAACACAGATTGGCACCCACGATCTGCATCCGGAAACGCAGATGCTTAATTACGGTTACGATCCGCGGCTATCGGAGGGCGCAGTCAAACCTCCTGTATTCCTGACTTCGACCTTTGTGTTCAACAGCGCCGAAGAGGGACAGGACTTTTTTGATTTCGTTGCCGGACGTAAGCAGCCGCCGGAGGGCAAGAGCGGTGGGCTGGTATACTCACGCTTTAACCATCCCAATAGCGAGATTGTGGAAGATCGGTTGGCCATCTATGAACAGGCAGAAAGTGCCGCGCTGTTCTCCTCCGGAATGTCGGCCATTGCCACCACGCTGCTGGCGTTTGCGCGGCCAGGTGAAGTGATTTTGCATTCGCAGCCGCTGTACGGCGGCACTGAAACGTTGCTAAGCAAAACGCTGCACGATTTAGAGATTAAAGCCGTCGGCTTCAGCGATGGCACCGATGAAGACAAAGTGTATGAAGCAGCCAAACTGGCGTGGCAGCGCGGTCGTGTGGCGCTGATTCTGATTGAGACGCCGGCCAACCCGACCAACAGCCTGGTGGATATTCAGCTGATGAAGCAGGTAGCAGATGTCATCACCCAGCAGCAAGGTTCGCGCCCGATTCTCGCCTGCGATAACACCTTGCTCGGCCCGCTGTTTCAACGTCCTTTGCAGCACGGTGCAGACTTGTCGCTCTACTCGCTCACCAAATATGTCGGCGGCCATTCGGATCTGATTGCCGGTGCGGTG
The DNA here is from genome assembly GCF_032082325.1 of Pantoea sp. CTOTU50773. Lineage (NCBI taxonomy): Bacteria > Pseudomonadati > Pseudomonadota > Gammaproteobacteria > Enterobacterales > Erwiniaceae > Pantoea > Pantoea sp. CTOTU50773. The sequence continues at coordinate 6,425 of NZ_DAMDQC010000092.1, forward strand.
CTGGGCAGCAAAGCGCTGGTGAGCAAGGTGCGATCGCTGCGCAGCGCCATCGGCACCCAACTTGATCCGCACTCCAGCTGGATGATTGGACGATCGCTGGAAACGCTGTCGTTGAGGATGGAGAAAGCCGCCAGCAATGCAGAAAAAGTCGCCGCGTTTTTGCGTGATAACCCGCAGGTAGAAAAATTGCACTGGCTGCCCTATCTCGATGCGGACACCTCTGCGGGTGAAACCTTCCAGCGACAATGCAGCGGCGCAGGTTCCACCTTCTCGTTCGATATCAAAGGCGGCCAGCCGGCAGCATTTCGTTTTCTCAATGCCCTTGCGTTGTTCAAACTGGCGGTGAGCCTGGGCGGCACCGAATCACTCGCCAGTCATCCGGGCAGCACCACCCATTCCGGCGTACCGCAGGAGGTACGCCAGCGTATTGGCATTACCGATGCCACGGTACGTTTGTCGATTGGTATCGAGCATGCTGATGATTTGATTGAGGATATCCGGCTGGCACTGGAAGCGGCTCAGGCATAATCACTTGCCTGGCACGCTCAGAGAGGAGTTAGCGGCGTTGACCAGGCATCGAGCAGCAGGATAAGGCTGTCCGATGTCCACGCTCGTGTGCTGCCGTAAACCAGGCCACTTGTGCCCTGCCCCTGTAACAGGAAATCAGGCCATTGGCGCCCTGATACTGCTGCTGAGCAGTAAAATGCCACGCTTATGCCCTGGTGTTGCTAAACAACCCACAGCGAAGACGTTTTGGCTTCGCTGCGGTGAGGCAGTCACTTAGCCGACAGTGAAGCCTAGCATCATGCCGGTATCTTCATGCTCCAGCAGATGGCAATGCGCCATGTAGGCGTTATCGGCATTGGCAACGTAGTTAAACCGCACCAGCACCTCACTGCGCCAGCCGTTCACGCTGACCATGTCTTTCCAGCCCGCGCGATGCGGCGCTGGCGGCTTGCCGTTTTCTGACAGGATGCGGAACTGAGTGCCATGAATGTGGAACGGATGCAGCATGGAATCGCCCTCACCGGAAATGGTCCATTTTTCCAGCTTGCCGAGTTCAGCATTGAACATCGGCTTGGTCATGTTAAACGCCTGACCGTTGATTTTATTGCCGTTGTGGAAATCGTAAGCCGCTGTTTTTGCGTGATCCATCGGCATACTGCCATGGTCCATCTTCATGGCACCGCCGCTCATGTCCATGTTGCCGTGATCCATCTGCATCGCCCCACCCTTCGAGTCCATGTTGCCGTGGTTCATTTTCATCCCGGCCATGGCTTGATGACCGTAACGATCCATCAACGCCTGCATGCCTTGTTGATCCAGCTGCGGATCCATCATCAGTTGTAGCCAGCGGCTTTGCACGCCTTCCACTGATGGCAGCGGCGGCAGATCCACCAGCTTATCCGGCATAGAACCACTTGCCATCACGCGCAGTGGCAGAATTTGCACCAGCGGCAAGGGTTGATCAAAGGGTGCCAGCGTCATGCCCATCTGCGTCACCGGCAGCGTCACCATGTCGAAGGTTTTGCCGTCTGAAGTATCAATCATCACTTCGAAACGCTCGCCAGGCAGCAGCGGCAGGCTATCCACTTTTACCGGCTCGGCCAGCAAACCGCCATCGCTGGCAATCACGTACATTGGGCGCTTATCACTGGTGGCGATATCCAGCGAACGGGCATTGCAGCCGTTCAACAGACGCAAGCGCAGCCAGCCGCGTGGCACCGCTTGCTGCGGATACTGCACGCCGTTGGTTAACATCATGTCACCAAACCAGCCCACCGCCGCGCGCATGATGTCGAGTTGGTAATCGATTTTTGCGCCGTCTTTGGTCAGCTGTTTATCCTGGAAAATCAGCGGCACGTCATCTTCGCCCCACTGCATCGGCAGACGCAATTTGCCGGAATCTTCGTCCTCTAACAACACCAGTCCCGCCAGCCCCTGCGCCACCTGATAGCCGGTTTTGCCATGCTGATGCGGATGGAACCAACAGGTGGCAGCCGGTTGATCGGGCGTAAAGGTCACCTGACGTGAGGCACCGGGCGCAATCAGTGCTTGCGGTCCACCATCAACATCGCCAGGAATTTCCAGACCGTGCCAGTGCAATGTCGTTGCTTCCGCCAGCCGATTATGAATATTCACCGTAACGGCTTTCTCGCGCGGCAACCGCAGCGCCGGGCCGAGCAGACTGCCGTTATAGCCCCACGTCGGGACGGATTTGCCGTTCCATTGGCTGGTGCCACTCATCGCGGTGAGCGTGTACGCTCCGCGTGCATCGGGCTGCAAAATAGAGGGGATCGGTAACAGCGGGCGCGTCGCCGCCATTAACGAACGGCTCCACAAAGGCAGCGCACCTGCCGCGCTGAGTGCGGCGGTCAACTTTAGAAAATGACGACGTTGCATATTCTTATCCTTGTCGTGAATAAGGGCACAGCGTAAACCTTTACCCTGCGGGAGGGTCAAGCCCCTTAACAGAATGCGCCGATAAAAACCGTGGGAATGCCCCATTTGGGCAAATTTAGCGGAATCCCTGCAATAACTGTGCTAACGTCAATAAATTGTCCCTTATTGAGAATGATTATGACGAAAAGCATCAAGATCCTGCTGCTGGCGGGACTCCTTGGCTTCTCCTCCACCAGTTTTGCCCTGAGCGAATCCGAAGCTGAAGATCTGGCCGATCTGACCGCGGTGTTTGTTTACCTGAAGAACGATTGTGGCTATCAGGATCTGCCCGATGCGCAAATTCGCAAAGCGCTGGTGTTTTTTGCCCAGCAGAACCGCTGGGATCTGGGCAATTACAGCAACTACAACATGAAGTCGCTCGGCGAAGAGAGTTACAAAGATTTGAGCGGTATCGCCATTACCAATGACAAGAAGTGTAAGTCGCTGGCGCGTGACTCGCTGAGTCTGCTCGCTTACGTCAAATAGCCCGCCATCCCGCTCTGCTGCTGAAGATTTGACCGTGCAACCACGGTCATATTTCGCTATGCTTTTTCCCCTAATTTCATGGCGATGACATTCGAGGAGAGCCCCATCATGGCCCAGAATGAAATGTGGTATGAGACGCTTCATGCCGGATTTGGACAGTATTTCACGGTAGATAAACTGCTTTATCGCGACAAAACGGCGCATCAGGATCTGGTGATCTTTGAAAATGCCGCTTTTGGTCGTGTCATGGCGCTGGACGGTGTGGTGCAAACCACCGAGCGCGATGAGTTCATCTACCACGAAATGATGACCCACGTGCCAATCCTGGCGCACGGCAAGGCGAAACGCGTGCTGATCATTGGCGGTGGCGATGGCGCCATGCTGCGCGAGGTCTTACGTCACCAAACGATTGAACAGATCACCATGGTTGAGATCGATGCCGGCGTGGTGAGTTTTTGCAAGACGTATCTGCCCAATCACAGCGCCGGTGCCTACGACGATCCACGGCTGAATCTGGTGATTGATGATGGTGTGAATTTCGTCACCCAGACGCAAGAGAAGTTCGACGTCATTATTTCCGATTGCACCGATCCCATCGGTCCCGGTGAAAGTCTGTTTACCTCTGAATTCTATGCCGGCTGTAAACAGGCGCTAAATCCCGGTGGAATCTTTGTGGCACAGAACGGCGTCTGTTTCCTGCAGCAGGACGAAGCGATCAACAGCCATCGTAAACTCGGCCATTACTTCTCCGACGTCAGCTTTTATCAGGCGGCGATCCCCACCTATTACGGCGGCATCATGACATTTGCCTGGGCAAGCGACAACGAGACGCTACGCCAGTGGGATGCAGTCACCCTGCAATCACGCTTTGACGACGCGGGCCTACGCTGCCGCTACTACAATCCCGCGATTCATGTCGGTAGCTTTGCCTTACCGCAATATCTGCTGAATGCCTTGTCGTGTGAGGAGTGACGAAATTGCAAAAGCTGAAACTACACGGCTTCAATAATCTGACGAAGAGCCTGAGTTTTTGTATTTACGATATTTGCTACGCCAACAGCGAAGCGGAGCGTGATGGCTACATCGCCTATATTGATGAGCAGTATAATGCGAATCGCCTCACCGAAATCCTGACTGAGACCTGCTCAATCATTGGTGCCAACGTGCTGAACATCGCGCGACAAGATTATGAACCGCAGGGTGCCAGCGTTACCATTCTGGTCAGCGAAGAGCCGATCAATCCGCAGGATATCGACAAATCTGAGCATCCGGGTCCGCTGCCCAATTCGGTGGTGGCGCATCTGGATAAGAGCCATATTTGCGTGCACACCTATCCAGAAAGCCATCCTGAGGGGGGATTGTGCACCTTCCGCGCTGATATCGAAGTCTCCACCTGTGGGGTGATTTCGCCGCTTAAGGCGCTGAATTATCTGATTCACCAACTGGAATCGGACATCGTTACCATTGATTATCGCGTGCGTGGTTTTACCCGTGATGTGAATGGCTTAAAGCACTTTATCGATCACGAGATCAATTCGATTCAGAACTTTATGTCCGAGGATATGAAGTCGATGTACGACATGGTGGATGTGAACGTCTATCAGGAAAATATCTTTCACACCAAGATGTTACTGAAGGAATTTGACCTGAAATATTACCTGTTCAATACCAGGCCTGAAGAACTCAACCCGCAGGAGCACAAGCGCATCACCAATCTGCTGTGGAAAGAGATGCGTGAAATCTACTACGGCCGCAATATTCCGGCGACGGGATTGAAGCTATCGTAGTGGGCTGCGATTAACGGGTGCGCATCAATGGGCACCCTACGCAAGCAGGTGTCGGTGCAGGGCTAGCATTGGGTTAACCCTGTTGCTGAAGGGTCGCCTTTGATGGCGACCTTGTTATATCAGGCTGTCAGCTGCAAACCAATGCCACGCTCACGCAACGCGCGACAAACTGCGTCGTCGAGACGCGCATCCGTCACCACATCGGTCAAACTATCAATCGGTGCGGCGCAGTATAGCGACCAGGAACCGTACTTACTGCTGTCAGCCAGCAGGATGCGGCGGCGCGCATTCGCCAGCAGATCCATCTTCAGACCGGCTTTATCTTCCGTCGGCGTCGTAATCCCGCGTTCGATACTCCACGAGTTACAGCTAACGAACGCGATATCCGGATTGATGCTGCGCAGCAGGCGTCGGCCATGCTCCCCAATACAAGACTGACTGGAGTCATCAATACGGCCACCAATAATGGTGGTTTCAATCTGCTTGAATTCAGACAGGAACAGCGCGATATGCAGGTCGGCGGTGATCACTCGCAGTTGCAGATGCGTGAGCTGGCGCGCCAGTTCCAGCATGGTGGTACCGGCATCCAGCACCACGGAGTCGCCCGACTGCACATAGCTGGCGGCAAACTGCGCGATGGCCTGCTTCTCGGCCAGATTACGCTGCATTTTTTCCAGCGTGGTCGGCTGCGCAGGAATAAAACGATTGAGCGTCACTCCGCCATGGCTGCGGCTAATGACGCCTTCCTTGTCGAGCTTGATCAGATCGCGGCGGATCGTCGCCGGTGAAGCCGAGATCGCACTCACCAGCTGTTCTACAGTGACCAGATTATGACTTTTCAGGTAGTCCATAATCTGGTCGAGACGGCTTTGTCCCTTCATATTTCCCTATGCTAGCTGCATCGCGAGTTTAATGGAGATCGCCATGCTCGCAGAGTTCGCTTTACCTGTCCAGGCGATATCAAACGCCGTGCCGTGGTCCGCGGAAGTACGGATAAACGGCAGGCCAGCGGTGATATTGACGCCATCATAAAAACCTAACAATTTCAGAGGGATGTGTCCCTGATCGTGATACATCGCCACCACCATATCGTACTGACCTTGCTGACACTGCAGGAACACGGTATCCGGCGGACACGGGCCATAAACATCAATGCCCTGCTCTTTCATCACTTTGATTGCCGGTGCTACGGTGGTGATCTCTTCGTCACCAAACAGGCCATTTTCGCCCGCATGCGGATTCACCCCAGCTACGGCAATGCGCGGCTTGTCGAAACCGACGCGGCGCAGGAAGGTATCCGCCATGCCGATCACCGTCTGGATACGGTCCCCATTCAGGGTGTCGAGGAACTTACGCAGCGCGATATGCGTCGTGACGTGGATCACCTTCAGATGATCGGTGTACAGCACCATGGCGTAGTTTTTGGTGTTAGTCAGTTGCGCCAGCAGTTCGGTGTGTCCCGGATAAATGTGCCCTGCTGAGTGCAGTGCTTCTTTATTGAGTGGAGCTGTCGCGATTGCGTGCACTTCCCCGGCCAGTGCCAGTTCGGTGGCGCGTTTCACACAACGCCAGGCCAAATCACCGGCTTCTTTCTGCACCACACCCGGTTTTAATGCCTCTGGATTGGCCAGCGGTTCATCGATCACGTTGATGATGCCCGGTGCGAAATGCGCGTCTTTGACGTTATCCAGTACGCGTAATTCTGCCTGCGGCGTAATGTTCAATCCCATCACCCGACGCAGCGTGCTGGCACAGCCGACCACCACTGCCGGGATCCCCGCCAGGTCACCTTCCGCTAACGCTTTAATGATGATCTCCGGGCTGATGCCCGCCGGATCGCCCATGGTCACCGCAATAATTTTATTCACTCGACTTCTCCTCAATGAAACGGATGGCTTCTACCAGGGTGTTTTCGTCACCAAAGCCACCCGCTTTGGTCATCACCGGCAGGTGTAATTCGCTATTTAGCAGAACCCCGTGCGGCACACAGCCCGCCACCAGGCCCTGAATCTGAAAACCACTGGCGCCGAGCGCTTGTGCGACGGCAATTGCCACGTCGCCGCCCGAAAGATACAACCCGGCAGGCAAGGCCTGGCGGCAAACGTTGTGGGTCAATTGGGCGAGAAAGTGGCAGATGCGTTCTCCCAGCTCCTGGCGTGACACCTGATGTTGCTGACACAGCTGTTCAATCTCATGGCGTTGCTCTGCATGCTGTGTGGTGCGCACCACGCAATGTGCGCCGTCGCGTAAAGCCTGTTGCATCGCCTGCTGCCACTCGACAGCCTGCGGCCACGCGGGCTGAGCAAACAACTGACGGATATCAATATCGATAATGCGAATGTCACGTTGGGTCGCGAGGCGGGCGATTTGCTGCTGCGCGATGGCGCTCATCGAACCCACCACGGCCAGCACCGGCCTGGCCGGACGCGTCGCCAGATATTCGCCCAATGCATCACCTAATCCGGAAGCGCCTGCGAGTAAGGGTCGTGCGGGTAAACTCGCCGCCGCCGCCACAATCAGCGCAATATCAGCATCCTGCTCGGCATCCAGCACCACTAAGCCCTTCCTACTGGTAAGCACCTGTGCCAGCTTGCCACTGCGCACCGTCGCCAGGTCCAGAGTTTCACCGGTCAGATCGCTTTGCATGTGCAGGCGGGTTAACACATGGCTACTGGTCACCGGGGTTTTCGGGTCGCTGGCAAATTCGGTGTCCGTCAGACGCTGCTGGTTGATCCAGACTTCACCTTCACGCGTGGTACGGCCCAATTTCGGCACAGCGGGCACCACCAGCGCTAAGGTTTTTCCGCTGGCGTGCAATGCGGCCTCAATCTCTGCGCCCGGATTGCCGCGCAGCGTGGAATCAATCTTTTTAAACAGCCAGCCATCCTGGGCAATCGCCTGATGCTGCTGTAATGCTAGCGTTGTACGATGCGCTGCTTCTGCTGCACTGACTGCACGGCTGTCGGTGCTGATGACCAGCACATCGGCGCTGCTGGCATCGTGGGCAGTACTGCTATCAAACAGCACATGCACCTTTGCGCCTGCTCGCGCCAGTCCGCTACCGGCGTCGTTGGCACCGGTAAAATCATCCGCGATCACTAAGACGGGTGTTTTCCATGGCTGTGAAGTCATTCTCTTTCCTCTGCCGGCAGTTAGCCGTGTTGAGATTGATTATATTCAATCATGATTGATTATATGTGAGCAAGATCAAATTATTTGAAATCAATTTGTCCTATAAATTTAGGCACTGTAGTGACAGAACCCGCACTGAATGAGCAAAGTTAATCATTTAGTACGAAAAAACCGCGATAAGGGTATGAAATGAATATCAACAGCACCGTGATCAGTGGCTTCCAGGCGCTTAATGACCTCAGCTATTTACTGCAGAGTAAAGACAAAGCGCTTCTGGTCACCGACAAGAATATCGAAGGCATTCCAGCGGTTCAGTCGCTGATCGCGCAGCTGAAACAGCAGATCAGCAGTTTGAGCATCGTCAACAGCGTGCCGCCGGAGCCAAGCCAGCACGATGTCGCCGCCATTGTTGCCGCACTACCTTCTACCGACGTCGATCTGGTGATCGGCGTGGGCGGCGGCAGCGTGCTGGATGTCGCCAAACTGCTGTCGATTCTGTGCGTTGATGGCGCGCCAACATTGGATGCCCTGCTGGCCGGAGAGAAACCGCTGACCCGCACCACGTCACTGTTGATCCCGACCACCGCCGGTACCGGCTCCGAAGCCACGCCAAACGCAATCCTGGCGATCCCAGAGAAAGAGACCAAAGTCGGCATCATCACTCCGGTGATGCTGCCCGATTATGTCGCACTGGTGCCTGAACTGACCACCAGCATGCCGCCACATATCGCCTCTTCGACCGGTATTGATGCACTCTGTCATCTGATCGAGTGCTTTACCGCCACCGTGTCCAATCCGGTGAGTGATAACTATGCGCTGATCGGCATGAAAAAGCTGTTTGCCAGCCTGGAGACCACGATTGCCGAACCGGGCAATCTGGAAGCGCGCCTGAATATGTTGTGGGCTTCTTATTACGGTGGCGCATCGATTGCCCACGCCGGTACCCATCTGGTGCATGCGATGTCCTATCCGCTGGGCGGCAAATATCATCTGCCGCACGGCGTGGCGAACGCCATTCTGCTGGCACCGTGCATGCGCTTTGTGCGCCCCGCCGCCGTGAGCAAATTCGCGCAGGCCTACGATCTGCTGCCGGACGCCGATGCCTCACTGGATGAAGAAGCCAAATCGCATGCGCTGGTGGAGTACTTTGCCGCGCTGGTGAAACGTCTCAAACTGCCTGCCAGTCTGGAAGAACTGGGTATCGGCCCGGATCACCTGCCGTATCTGGTTGAAGCCGCGCTCGACGTGCAGCGACTGATGAAGAATGTACCGATGAAAGTGAACGCCGATGACGTACGAAACGTCTACCTGACACTCTTTCCGGCTTTGAATCACTAAGGATTAATGAGGGCATCATGAGTAAGAAAATTCAGGGCGTATTAACCGCCATCGTCACCACCTTTGACAGTGAAGGTGCGTTTAATCCCGCGGCTCAGCGCCTGCAGGTACAACGTCAGCTCAGCGCGGGTAACGGCATCTTCTGCGGCGGTACCAACGGTGAGTTCTTTGTGCTCAACGAGCAGGAGAAGTTAGCGGTTACCGAAACCTGCGTCGATGAAGTGAACGGCGCTGCCCCGGTTGTGGCGCACATCGGTGAGATCTCTACCCGTGAAACCATCCGCCTCGGCAAACAAGTCGCCAAACTGGGCGTGGATGCGGTTTCGGTGATAACTCCGTATTTCGTGCCGCTGAAGCAGGAAGAGTTGATTGCCCACTACCGCGCGGTGGCAGATGCGATTGAAGTCCCGCTGTATCTGTACAACATCCCTGCACGCACCGGCAACACCTTACAGCCGGAAACCGTGCGTGCGCTGGCTTCACATCCCAACATTATCGGCATCAAAGACAGTGCGGGCAGCTATGAGAGCCTGAGCGGTTTCCTGAAGGCCGCTGAAGGCGTGGAAAACTTCAACGTGCTGACCGGCCCAGACTCGCTGATCCACCGTGGCTTTGTTGAAGGTTGTACTGCCTGTATTT
>NZ_DAMDQC010000093.1:0-16232 GCF_032082325.1 Pantoea sp. CTOTU50773
TACTTCTTCAATAGCGCGCAGACCTGCGCGAATCCGATCTTCGTCCGTTTCAATTTCAATGGCCGATCGTAAGCGATCCGTCAGGGCCGCCCAGCTAATGGCCACGTCCTCATCCAGCAGCGCCGTGACGGCTTCGCCAAGCATAATGTCGGCCATTTTATCTTCAAAATCATTTTTCATGGGGTTATCCGGCAGCAGGTTTTGGGCGCAGAGCTTAGCACAGTGCAGCTGGCCCGAACATGAACGGGAAGGATACCTATAGAAAACATTTACGCGGCAGTGTTAACACGCGTCACGTCAGGGGAGTCCAGCAGAGCTAAGCTGTGCTGAAGGTACCTTACTCCAGCGCCGATAATTTCTTTCTGCGGCCGCGCTGCTTTGCTACGGGCGATGAGGCTGCCGCCACCTGTGAAGGCTTTTCAAGGCGATACAGGCAGACGTCGCCCCGCTCCGCCAGGCTTGCCGGCCAGATCATAGCCGCGTTCCCGTCCTCAACGTAAAGCTCGCCCAGCGGTTGCACCACGGCCCAGGGGGCACCTAGCATACGCCGCAGTTGCAGGATCTCCAGCGCCATGGCCACAGCTTCCGCTTCATAGCTGCCCTGATTTTCTGCGATTTGATTCAAACGATCTTCACTGAGCATTACTGACTCCCCTCTCAGTTATTCCCTTTTGCACTGATAGCCCGCCAGCGGATTGCCGGATACGCACCTCAGGTTCATGCTATAGACGTCTGCGGTGTTGATAAGTCTTTTAACCCACTGCCTTTACGAAATTTTTACGAATAATAATGTGCCGTTAGCTTGCAGAGTCCGCAACCAGTTCTACGCTGGGCAGACCAGTGAAAAAAGTCTTCCAACTCTAAAATAATAAAGGCGAAAAAGATGATTCTAAGTGAGTTTATGCTGAGGTTAAACCGGTGGCCTCGCATGCATTTCACAGCAATTGAAAGCGAGCAACGTGATACCGGTATTGAGATTTATGCCATCGACTGCACAAACCAGACCAAAAGCCGGCTGCTTATTTATCGCACGCCCGACACACAACACGCTTCCGCAATGATGACGCATTTCATTAGCTGGCTTGAAAAAGCGAATCGTGGCAGAACTTTGCGGTTTGAGAGGGCACAAATAACGGCTGTCATGGCCGAGCAGCCAGCAACCAACCTTACCGCAACCTCCTAATCCTGTTGGGCCCGCTTTGGGCCCTTTTCTTTCCTGTATCTCAAACAGCCTCTCGGGTCTCCGGCCAGGCAACGGCCGCGCCTTTTGCAGTGAACAGGGCACCCTGGAAATCAGTGACACCAGCCGCCTCCAGCCACATCCATTCCTCAGGCTGTTCGATACCCGCTGCAATGACGTTTATCTCCAGCGCTGAACAACAGCGAAGCACCGCGTGTACCACCGCCTGACGGGGACCGCTGCGGTGAATATTGCGCACGATCGCTGCGCCGATGCGCACGCGGTCCGGCTGGACGTGCGCCAGCAGAGACAGTCCTGCCGAACCGTCACCAAAGTTGTCGATAGAGATACTGATACCGGCTTGCTTCAGTTGGCGTACCGCCTGAGTGAATGATTCCAGCTGAGAGATAACCTCTGTTTCACTGACGCCGAGTATTATTTGCTGCGGCACCAGCTCAGCACGGTCAATTGCGTTAATGAGCCGGCTAACGGCATCCGCAAGATTAACCAGCGTCATGGGCAATATGCTGACGTATAACATGATGTCGTCGGGACACGATCTGCCTGCCTTGTTCAGCGCCTCTGTGACGACGCTTAGGTTATACGCATACAGCGCCTCGCCGGTCAGTCCATCCGGGGCTTCATCGGGTATGGCCTCGATGGCTGTGACCTTACGACCCAGAGGATCAACCACCGGGCGGAAGGTGACGCCCACCGCAGGGAACGGGGGACCGTTCTCATCCGGTACAAAGTCCCAGTAGTCAGCGGGCAAAACCTCGAAGTAGTTTTCTTTCTCACGGGCTTCCACGAAGGTGCGTAAGAACTGCAGGCCCCGATCGTCGTATGTCAGACGATATTTAGACGTGCCGCGGTCAAGCACCGCCTGCAGCACACTGCCACTGTCATGGCGGCGCAGGTCAAACAGCTCCATTCCATGGTTGCCGAAGCGGCGCGACGGTGAGTAGTCGCGCATCAGCTCAACCACATTGTGGTGACGCCGGTCGGCGCAGATACGACCATAAATGTCCAGTACGCCCTCCTCCGGGCCCTCAAGAATCTGGAAGAAGTGCGTGCCGTTAAAGAGCAAGATCCCCGTAACCTGATGCCGGGCGTTGAGCAGGCTGGCTTTCTCCACCATACCCGGCAGGATGCTTATGGGTACCTCATCGGCAAGATGGCTTCGGTAAATAATTGTTGTAAGCATTTCTGGCTCCTTATTACCGCAGATTGTCACGGGCACCATAGCAGTTGGCTGACCATTCTCAAACCGGACCGGTAGTCACTCTCACCGCACCGCGACTTAAACGACGTAGACATCATTAAGCCTTTTTGTCCTCAACACAGGTATTAATTCATGCGGGTGCCGCGCTTCACAAAGCCAGTACGCATAGTAGCGAAGCATTTGTACGCAAAGTAATATCTTTCGATTTGAGCGCCTCCTGCATGCGTTTACCCAAAATCCTTATCAACAGTACTCAACCTGCGCGCCGCGAAAGGCTCAAGGTTACCGGCAGCACACGTCCACATTAACGCATGCAAAATCTGACGGATTGAACAGCCTGATTTAATTGTCAGAAAATAAATTTATCCGGCCACGGTTAATTCTTCGTGGATTACTTAAGTGGATTTTTTTGCATAAAGGGCCCAATAAACTCAGCAATTGATACAAATTATTACGAATTCAGCTTTTTTCAGAATAACCTACGGGCACTTTCACCATCTGCGACTACAGTGTGACGTGAGGCTGTCATCAACGTGAAACGGAGGTAGCTAATTTGTCTAATCATCACGACGGGAAAGGGCACGTCATTATTGGCGAAGCGGCATTAAGTCTTGCGCTGGGTGAAAAAGAGATAAGCGTGCATTCGCTTATTTCTGAGCTTGGACGCATGGCAAAAGCCGGCGGCAGCGATAACAGGCTCACGGAAATTTCGGAAGCCAGAAGCTGGTTGAAAAGCTTCAATGAGCCTGAACAGGCTGTCCGGTATCTGCCGTACCTGCAGACTTTTGCAGACCTGAACGACGAGAAGAACTGACGCCAAAGGACGTAGTCCGGCTCTGGCCGGAAGACGACGATGAAGATGACCTCACCGGTCTCGCCCAGGCGTGCACCGGCCGGAGAACCTGTCAGGGACGACACCCTTCGGTAGTACCGGCTTAAATCGCTTATAAAAAATGAATTTCACTACCTGACATCCCAGCATACAGTATCTCTTTTAACCAGAAGGAAACACGTATGTCCAGTTTTATTACCTTCTCAATGCAGGACAGCATTACCAGTTACACGCCAGAGGATGCGTATGCCTGGAAGATCATCCTGAGCGTCAATTTCTGGGGTCTGCCCTCACCTATAGGCACGCCTATCAGATTGCATCGCAACGTATGAATGTTTGGGCCTCCATCTGTCGTCTGTGCATCGATGACAGCATGTCCGATACGCGGGACTCTACGCTCACACTTCATGCGCGATGAACTTTTTTAATCCTAAGTCACATTACGGATAATGATTCACACTCAGTAAAGTAACGCAGCTAAACTTAATGTCATCTATTTAAAGGTGACGGGAAGAACTATGTCAGAACATTTTATTCATAATGTAGCTATACCGCTGCCAGGTCATGAAGACGAAGCACCTGGCGGCAACCACGATATTCCACCTGACCGGAAATCCCTTTACTGATTGAACTGCTATCAGACTGTTTTTTTCCGCGCATGTTTATCAGCACCGCTTATCGCGATACACTGTATATATCCCCAATAAGCGGAGCGCATCTGAAAAACGGAAATGAAATAGAGGACCTTATGCACCAGGCTGTGGCTGTCGCGCTGAAGCAATTGCTGCGTCCCAGCGGGACCGTACATGTGCATGAACTCATCGCTGCCCTCTGGCGCCTGAAGGAGTCCGCCCCGGACAAAATAATGCGCGACTCCTGTGAGCGGGCTATCAGGTTACTGGCAAAAAAACTCAACTGAAATTATGCGGCGCCAGCCGCTTTCAGACACCGGGATCGTCCGGCGTATATCCCACGATCAACTGGAGCAAAACGCGCAGGATTTCCTGCCTTTCGGCGTTATTTTCAACCATGAGCTGATTCATGATATGCCGCATAATGGTTTTGTTATTCACCGGTGCCCCTATATAAATAAGGTTGTGGATAATGTCGTCCAGCGTTTCTTTCTGTAATGCATAACGGTCACCTTTAACCATAAGGCATGCCTGTATGTGTGCAACCGTATTGGTTTCTCTCATGCTGTGATGATCCCTGAATGCTCGCGCGATTCGCGTTGGTTTAAATTGCGCATTGGCTGGATTAAAGGTTGAAGATTATAGTCCTGCAGTCATAAATACTGCCGCTTTAGTGAAGTATATGACAGTAAATGTATTGCGGAGCGAGCAAGCGCAGATTCAGAAAAAGCAGCTATTTGGGTAATTAAAACCCTGGCACTGACACATACGAAAGCGACAGGCATTACCTTACCTGCCGCCACAGTATGTGGTTATCTTAAGTCATCGTCATCTGCCATCAAGCGTAAGGTACTTTCCTGTGATGCAGTGCCTGAATGGCCTGCATCTGGTAAAAGCCACCTATCTTCACCAGTAGATTTAGCGCTAATACTACGGTGTCCTCGCAACCACTTGATGGCTTCCCTGATTGACAGCTCTCTTGAGTGACTACTGTCTGCCTTAAGCATCGCGGCCAATTCAGAGATAAGCGCATCGACGGTTATATCCTGTTCACGCACGGCTAGATTGACTGCTGCTTCACCAATAATTGCGTGACCGGTCATGTCTTCGCTGTACAACACGTTTGTACCTCGCTTATGAATTAGAGAACATTGTTTACTACGATAGTATTATAGCATTAACCTCCCCGGCTATATTATTTACCCGATAGGTTATGCCTATTCAAATATGCAACTCAATGTTGGAACTTTTCTCAACCTCTCTAAACAATAGGAATATTTGAATTACCTTGCGGCATGTAACAATCTCATCATTTATTTATAATAATGGTAGATAAGAGGTGAGTTAGAGTTTTCTATTGTTTAACTCTCACTTATGACGTTAAGGGATCGAAATTTCTCAACGCTTATGTAAACGACTTAATTAAATGCCTGGCATCATTAATGATTAGGTGACTAATCTAATAAAGTATTAACTAGCATAAGTAAAAGCAAGTTAATAACGAGATGTAATAGCAATTTGAGTCAGTAAACTGCTGATCTGAGCATAACTCAGAAGAGACATCTGATGATGAAAGTAAGAGGGGCTAGCTACATAGCTGACACAGTGCGTAAGTCAGCTATGGTTAAGTGTTTGCCAGTTTTAAGACACGTGCTGCGTGAATGGGCGCAGGTTTAGCTAAGCACCCTTACCTGAGATGATGACTACGGCGCAGGTATCCATGTCTCTGCTTCGCTATCATCGGGATAATAGTAACCATTCGGTATTGATTGAAGTTCAATCAGGCTGCCCCACGGAGCCTGAAAGTATACGCTAGCATTATTTTCGGTATCTTCATGACGGGAGTTACCATGTATTTCTGAAAGAAACCTTCCTCCCGCTGCCCTGACCCTTTCCACCGCATAATTTATATCGTCCACATAAAGAGAGATGTGATTCCAGCCAATATCCTGCAGCCTTACAGGTTGCTTCTGTTCTTCACTTTTTATCTCAAAAAGCTCGAGATTTGGACCATTACCAATCCGTAGCAAACGCTGCTTGATAATCATTGTCCCGGAGCTTAAGCCTAATTGTTTCTCTGTATCTGCTCCCTGTCGTGGATGATCATGCTCTGTTAGGCCGTTATAGACAAATTTAGCGTCCAGCGCCTTCTGTAAAAATTCAGTTGCCTGTTGCAGGTCGGGAACGGTAAGCTCTACAGGGTTTATGCCCCTGGTTGGCGCGCGCGTCGGTATATTTTCCATACATATCCTCCAGTTAGAATTATGATAACTTCTACAAAGAGTAGTACTTTTCTGCCCAATGAGCGGCGCGATAACTCATTGACACCCTTTCAATGCAAAAAAAACGTCCTGTCAGATCATTAAGGGTTAATTAGAATGCTCCTTGAAAAGCTCATGTTGCTTGAATGCAGCCTTCACGGTGACAAACGCAACGACCGGGATTGGCTCGAGCATCTTCTTCATCCTGAATTCCGGGAGATTACACGTTCAGGCATGATGGTCGATCGCTCAGACACGATCATGTCGCTATTGAGCGAGAAAACTGCAAGTCCAATCATAAGCAGCAATTTCCGGTTAACCGAAATAAATGAAAGTTGCGCGATACTTCTTTACCGTACGTCTGATGCTGACGGGAGCCGACCTGCATTACGTTCCTCTTACTGGCTACTTTCGAAAGAGGGCCAGTGGTCTCTGATTTTCCACCAGGGTACGCCTGTACCGACGCGTGCTTAGCTAATTAGCCGCACTATTGTTTTCAGGTGTGATGCCCAGCAAATTCGAATATGAAATGAGTTCGACGGGTCGGTGCAACACAACCCTCACCAAAATGGACGGCAAAATTCTGAGTACTGTGGTCTTTTAAATCAGGCCTGGTATTCAGGTTTCTCTCCAGGAAGAGGTTCTGAAAGCTCCTGACCTTCAACTCCTGCGTAAAAAATTACCAGTTCAGCCCCCTGTTCAGACGTATACCCGCGGTGTGCGCTATTTACCGTTTCATTGATCGCCTCACCCGCATTAACGCGATATGTGGCGCCTGTATTCATGTCTTCAATTGTCAACTGTCCCGACAGGACGTATGCCGTGTTAGGCATGGCATGTGTGTGCCAGGGCAGCTCGCTATCAGGAGGTAAAGACATGCGCATTACCGAAATGAGTGGCTTGCCTTTGGAATACGCTTCATAAGGCTGCTTATTCCATGCTGTCCCACTCTGAAGAATAAGTTTATGTTCGATCTTATCCGAACCTTTATTTGGGGTCAGCTCTGCGTTTGCCATTGTCTATCCTTCCAATTGTGTATTTTCATGCTTTCAGACAAAAGTTTAGCAGAAGCAGAAAGATTGCTTTTTAAGCTCAACGCCAAAACAGCTTCAGAGCCGGACGTTGAAAATTCAAATTAATAATCAGATTGGAGCTGGAATTCGTCGCCGTAATCCGTACCATACGCGACATACTTTTGCCTGCTGGCTTTTTGTCGGCTGGCGCCAACCCGTCATTCATAGCGAATCAGATGGGGCATGAAAACGCGCAGATGGTATATGAAATCTACGCGACATGGATTGAAGAGATGAATGGCGAACAGGTTGACATGCTCAACAGCAAACTGGCTATCTGATAACAGTTGCCCCCTGTATGCCCCTTTTGGTTTCTGAGACAGTAAATAATGCATGATAATCAAGAAGTAACAAAAAAAGAGCAGTACAACCTGAACAAGCTTCAGAAGCGTCTGCGTCGTAACGTGGGCGAGGCCATTGCTGATTTCAACATGATTGAAGAAGGCGATCGCATCATGGTCTGCCTGTCGGGCGGTAAAGACAGCTACACCATGCTGGAAATTTTGTGCAGTTTGCAGAAGAGCGCGCCGGTGAACTTCTCACTGGTGGCGGTCAACCTCGACCAAAAACAGCCAGGATTCCCGGCACATATTCTGCCAGCGTATCTGGAAGAACAGGGTGTCGAGTATAAAATCGTTGACGAAGATACTTACTCCATCGTTAAAGAGAAGATTCCGGAAGGCAAGACCACCTGTTCGCTCTGTTCACGTCTGCGTCGCGGGATCCTTTACCGCACCGCTACCGAATTAGGCTGTACCAAGATTGCGCTGGGCCATCATCGCGACGATATCCTGCAGACCCTGTTCCTGAACATGTTCTACGGCGGCAAAATGAAAGGTATGCCACCAAAGCTAATGAGTGACGATGGTAAACATATTGTCATTCGTCCGCTGGCCTATTGCCGCGAAAAAGACATCATCCGCTTCGCTGAAGCGCGCCAGTATCCGATTATTCCGTGCAATCTGTGCGGTTCACAGCCGAACCTGCAGCGTCAGGTCGTCGCGGATATGCTGCGTGACTGGGATAAACGCTATCCGGGCCGTATCGAAACCATGTTCAGTGCGATGCAGAACATTGTGCCTTCCCACATGGCGGACATTAATTTGTTCGACTTTAAAGGCATTCAGCACGGCGATGAAGTGGTCGACGGCGGCGATATTGGCTTTGATCGCGAAACATTGCCGGTGAAACCTGCGGGCTGGCAGCCGGACGAAGAAGACGCGCCGGAAATGAGCGTGCGACTGGATGTGTTAGAAATTAAGTAATTTGTAGACGATTCTAATTAAGGCGCAGCGCTTCGGCTCTGCGCCTTTTTTATTACCGGTGAGGTGGCGGATCGATGATCGGTGGAAACTCGGGATCGTAGGGAGGATCGGGTTCCGGAATTGGCTGCGGATGAGGAATCGGTTCTGGAATCGGTGGCGGATCGGTTGGAATGGGATCGCTGGCAATGAGTTCTTGCATGCCCTGCTCCTTATCGCTGAATGTCCTTTAAGCATAGGAAAGGAAACACAGCCAAGCCAAGCGGGGAAAAAAAAAGCCGGCGGATTAGCCGGCGTTGTACGAATCAAATGTGCTATGCAGTAATTCAAAAAAAGGAAGTAAGACAATATGGAGCGCAACGCCCATCGCTTGACGTTGCATTCACCTGCGAGAGAGAGTTTGCCCCTGTTAGGCGATCCACTTATTGATATCGATCAGGTTTTTCCCGCTTTTTTGATTACAGCACCTTATTTAACAGCGGGTTAACGCTTATAACCTGAGACTTACATTACAACCAGTTGCGTCGTTTGAGCCATATCGCCACGCCCACCACCATCACCAGCAGTAGTACGCAGAACGCGGTAAAGCCCAGCGGCCAACTACCACCCGGAATACCGCCAAGGTTGACGCCAAACAATCCTGTCAGGAATGTCGCTGGCAGGAAAATCATCGCCATCAGCGACATGGTATAGGTGCGGCGGTTCATCGACTCTGCCAGTAAAGACGCGACTTCATCGGCCAAAATCCCGGTACGCGCTACGCCTGCATTGAGGTCATCCAGTCCGCGTCCCAGACGATCAGCAACGTCCTGCATACGACGACGGTCGTCATCATTCATCCACGGCAGTTTTTCACTTGCCAGACGGGCATATACATCACGTTGCGGCGCCATATAACGACGCATCACGATCAGTTGCTTACGCAGCAGCGCTAACTCGCCGCGTGCCGGAACCTGCTGATCCATCAACGCATCTTCCAGCTCGATAATTTTGTCGTGCATCTCTTCGATAAATTCGCTGGCGTGATCGGTGAGCGCATCGCAAACATCCACCAGCCAGCTACCGCCATCCACCGGGCCGTTACCGTTTTGCAAATCAGCCAGCACTTCGTCAATGGCATACACTTTGCGGCGACGCGTGGAGACGATCACTTTGTCGTTGATAAACACGCGCATGGCGACGAGTTGATCCGGTCGTGAATCGGCGTTGTGATTGACACTGCGCAGCACTATCATAAAACCGTCGCCCAGGCGCGTGACGCGTGGGCGCATGCTGTCGCCCGCTAACGCATCACGCACGGAATCGGGGATCAGCGGGGTATTTTGCAGCCACTCGGCACTTTGCCGTTGGGTGTAGTTCAGATGCAGCCAGCACGGACGCTCACAGTTGATGACATCTTTATCTTCAATCGGGATAACCCCGCCTTTGCCGTCGAGCTGGCAGGAGATAATGGCATCCGAAACTTTTAACGCTTTTCCTTCAATGACGTTCACTGACTCGCCTCACTTTCAAAATCAATACGATACAGTCTAGCGTGGCGCAGACGAGTTGCAATCATCAGGCTGTGAGCAAAGATGACAAGATAAAGGTGAGCATCCGCAGAAAGCGAGAGCGGCGACATCGTCATTGGATGCGTCTCCTTAATCCGTTGCTACGGTTATGGAGACGCACACAATCACATCACTCTGCTGATTAGCGTCGTTATATCAGTGCTTTTCGATCCACAGTTCGCGGCTGTAGGCGACATCTTCGGGATTGGTGATCGGATAACCTTTGACCCACGGTTTGATCAGTCGCCCGTTGGTATATTGGTAGATCGGGGCGATTGGTGCCTGATCGGCAATGATCTGCTCCGCTTTGTTGTAGTCGGTATTGCGGGCAGTTACGCTGGTTTCCATGCTGGCTTTTGTCAGCACCGCATCATAATCCGCGCTGTGGAAACGGGCGATATTGCCGGTGTGTGTTGAGGTCAGCAAACTCAGGAAAGTGGAAGGTTCATTGTAATCCCCGACCCATGACGCACGAATCACGTCAAAGTTACCGCTGTTGCGGCTGTCGATGTAGGTTTTCCACTCCTGGTTTTGCAGCGTAACGTCCACTCCAAGGTTCTTTTTCCACATCGACGCCACGGCGATGGCAATCTTCTGATGGCTTTCCGAGGTGTTATACAGCAGCGTCAAATGCAGCGGCTTGCCGGGACCGTAGCCCGCCGACGTCAGCAGCGCTTTTGCCTGTGCATTCAATTCCTGCTGGCTGTGCTGTTGCAGATAACTTTGCTGAGGTGTAAAGCCTGCGGTGACATCCGGTGTAAAGTGCCAGGCCGGTTTCTCCCCGGTACCCAACACTTTCTCGGCAATAATGCGACGATCGATGCTCCATGACAGCGCTTTACGCACGCGCACATCGGCGGTCGGGCCCTTTTCGGTGTTAAAGGCGTAGTAATAGGTGCCCAACTGATCCGGCGTATACACCTGGCCCGGCAGCTCTTTTTTCAGCAGCGCATACATATTTTTCGGGAAAGATTCGGTGATATCGATATCGCCCGCGCGGTAACGTTTGGTGGCGCTGGACTCTTCATTGATGGGGATAAAGGTCACTTTGGTGAGTACGGAATGGCTGTTGTCCCAGTAGTGTTGATTGCGCACCAACACAATTTTTTCGTTCACCACGCGATCCTGCAATTGATAGGCGCCGTTGCCCACCAGTTTACCAGGCGACGTCCAGCTATCAGGATTTTGCTCAATCACCTTCTGCGATACCGGATCCATCGCGGCATTGGCTACCATGCTCGGAAACCACGGCACCGGGCGTGACAATGTCACCTTGAGATGATTGGCATCGGTGGCTGTGACACCCAATTTATCGGCACTCATTTGCCCTTTGGTGATGGCATCCGCGTTTTCGATACCGCTCAGCGCGGCAAACCACGCAAAGGGAGAACTGTTTTTCGGCTCCACCAGGCGCTGCCAGCTATAAACGAAGTCCTGCGCTGTCACCGGTTCGCCATTTGACCAGCGCGCATCTTTACGCAGCGTGAAGATCCAGGTTTTGTTGTCGTTGCTGTGCCAGCTTTCTGCCACGCCCGGCACGATTTTGCCGTGTGCGTCCTGATTGGTCAGCCCTTCAAACAGATCGCGCATCACCTGAATTTCTGGCAGCCCCACGGCTTTAATCGGATCCAGCGAAGCGGGTTCGTCTTTAATATGGCGAACAATTTCCTGAGTCGGCGCTAACTGTGCGCCCGTTGGCACATTAGCAGCAAACACCGGTGAGAAAACACCAGCAATCATTACGGCGGCCAGCGTCTTGCGGAAAGTTAATGTCATCACCACTCCTTTACCCAAAAAAATGGCGACTGCGAAGGGGTCTGCGTCGCCAGCGTCTTTGGTGACTCTATCGCAAATTGCTGATTGATATATAGCTATTTCCCTGTCTGCTGTTTACCGTTATGTTGAGGCTGAATTGTCGGTCACATTTTTAAATCCTGAAGCGCCTTGCTATCCATGCGCTCATTGCACGATTTCAGAGAGGAATGTCATGTCGTCACATCATCCCCGCCCGCTGCGCGGCAAACTCGACGCGGTCTGGCAACAATATGGGCAATCGGTGCTCGGCGCACCGCTGCTGTGGTTCCCGGCCCCGGCGGACGATGCCGACAGTGGGTTGATCATTGCCGGCACGCACGGTGATGAAAATGCCGCCGTCGCGACCTTATCCGGTGCGATGCGCACGCTGCCGGAGCCACTGCGCCGCCATCATGTGGTGCTAGCGGTGAATCCGGATGGTTGCCAGTTGGGGCTGCGTGCCAATGCCAACGGCGTCGATCTCAACCGCAATTTCCCGGCCGCCAACTGGCAAAATGGCGACACGGTATATCGCTGGAACAGCGCAGCGGACGAACGTGATGTGGTGCTGTCGACGGGCAGCAACCCCGCTTCCGAGCCGGAAACGCGCGCGCTATGTCAGTTGATCCACCAAATCAAGCCGCGCTGGGTGGTGTCCTGGCATGAGCCTCTGGCCTGCATTGACGACCCGCACCACAGCCACCTTGCGCAGTGGCTGGCAGAACAAACGCAATTACCGGTGGTGAGCAGCGTCGGCTATGCCACGCCAGGTTCTTTTGGCAGCTGGTGCGACGATCTCGGCTTGTTGTGCATAACCGCCGAGATGCCGCCCATTTCAGTGGATGAAGCGACTGAAGTGTACCTTGATGCGATGATTAACCTGCTGCGCTGGCAGCCGCAGGCTTAAGCACGCCGTGTGAAAAATGCAGCGACGGCTCAACATCGGCAGCTAGCCAGGTTGGGCCGTCAAGATCGGCGAATTTTGCGATCGGTGTCAGCGGTAACGCCGCGCGGATCGCCCTTGAAGTACACAGCATACAGCCGAGCATCACTGCAAACCCTTGCTGACGTGCCTCTTTTGCCAGCGCCAGGGCTTCCGTCAATCCACCGGTTTTATCCAGCTTGATATTCACCATCTCATAGCGCCCTTTCAACTGCGCCAGATTCTCCCGGGTGTGACAACTCTCATCCGCACAGATAGGAAGTGGGTGGACAAAGTTCGCCAATGCGGCATCTTCGGCTGCCGGAAGCGGTTGTTCGAGCATCGCAATGTTTAAATCTGCCAGTAGCTGACAGCGCGCCGCCAGCCCTTCTGCCTGCCAGGACTCATTGGCATCCACAATTAACGTCGCTTCCGGTACGGCACTGCGAATCGCCACCAGACGTTCACTGATCAAATGATGATCGAGTTTTATCTTCAGTAGACGCGCACCATGTTGCCACAACGCTAACGCGCTGCTGGCCATCGCTTCCGGTGTATCGATACTCACCGTATGCGCCGTTATGATTTCCTCTGCCAACTCAACACCGCACAGCGCCTGCAAACTTTTATTCTGTTGCTGGCGTTCCAGATCCCATAAGGCACAGTCAAGCGCATTCCGCGCTGCACCGGCCGCTAATGCCTGTTGCAACTCCGCTCGCGTCATACCATTTTGTATCGCAGGCAACTGCGTGGCAATTTGTTGCAGCACTGAGTCTTCACTTTCGCCATAGCGTGCGTAAGGAGTCCCTTCACCTACCCCTTTCAGGCCGTCCTGTTCAATCTCGACCACCACAACATGCGCTTCCGTCCTGCTGCCGCGTGAAATAACAAACGGCGAATGTAACGGCCAGGCCTCTGGATAACTCTTCACTGTTCTCATTAATTCTCCTTAAATCCGTGGCTTAATTGCGATGTGCTTCTGCTATCGCGACGAAATGCGCTCGTAAACCCTTCAAAATTATGTCATAAACAAACGCTATATCTGCTCTGGCAGGCTTAATGCCAGACTTTTTCATCGCTAAAAGGAAATCGTATGTCTCAGAATGTTCACTTTCAGGGCAATCCGGTCCCGGTTGCAGGTCACTTCCCGCAGGCTGGCGAACAGGCAAAAGCTTTCTCTCTGGTCGCAAAGGACCTGAGTGACGTCTCCCTTTCTCAGTATGCAGGTAAACGCAAAGTTCTGAACATTTTCCCAAGTATTGATACCGGCGTGTGCGCGGCATCAGTGCGCAAGTTCAACGAGCGTTCTGGCGAATCCAGCAACACTGTGGTGCTGTGCATCTCTGCCGATCTGCCGTTTGCCCAGTCTCGTTTCTGCGGTGCAGAAAACGTGAGCAACGTGGTGACCCTGTCTGCGCTGCGCGGTGCTGAGTTCAAAGAAGATTACGGTGTGGCGATTGCTGATGGCCCACTGAAAGGCCTGACTGCCCGTGCAGTAGTGGTACTGGATGAAAACGACAAAGTGATTTACAGCGAATTGGTGAACGAAATCACCGAAGAGCCCAACTATGATGCGGCACTGGCTGCACTGAAGTAAGTATTAAGATGATGTGATAAGGGCGCACTTCATAAAGTGCGCCCTTTTTTATGGCAGTGAGATAAGCGCTGTAAAATTACTCGCTCTCGCCGCGCTTCTGCCCCAACCCGTATTCTCGCAGTTTATTGGCAATCGCGGTATGCGACACTCCCAGGCGTTTTGCCAGTTTGCGCGTGCTTGGGTAAGACAAGTAGAGCCGCGTCAGCACCGAACGTTCGAAACGGCTGGTGATCTCATCCAGCGAACCTTCCATCGCTTCTTCGCCCAGCGTCACGTCTAACGCCTGCTCAGGCAGAATGATGTCCTGAGGACGTAACTCGTAGCCTTCCAGCTGCGTCAGTGCGCGATACAGCGCATTTTTCAACTGCCGCACATTACCCGGCCAGTTATAGCGTGTCAGGAACGGTGCCAGCTGCGGTGACAAACGCGGACGCGGCAGTCCCTGCTCATCGGCAAATCGCGCCACAAACATCTCTGTTAGCGGCAGGATGTCCAGCGGGCGCTCACGTAAAGGCGGCAAATTGAGCGTCAGTACATTAAGGCGGTAAAACAGGTCTTCACGGAACTCACCCCGTTGCACCAGCTCGATCAGGTTCTTCTGCGTGGCACAAATGACGCGCACATCCACATGCACTTCATGTTCTTCACCCACGCGACGGAAAGTGCCATCGTTGAGGAAGCGCAGCAGTTTTGTCTGCATGCGCGGTGACATCTCACCAATCTCATCCAGCAGCACCGAGCCGCCATTGGCCTGTTCAAAGAAACCTTTCTTGCCTTCCAGCGCGTTCGGATAAGCGCCCGCCGCGTGACCAAACAGCTCACTCTCGGCCACATCATCCGGCAGAGACGCACAGTTAAGCGCCAGAAAAGGTTTTTTACCGCGTGCGCTGCGCAGATGGCAGGCGCGTGCCAGCATATCTTTGCCGGTGCCAGTATCGCCGACAATCAGCAGTGGCGCGTCGTGCATCGCCAGTTTACGAGCCTGATCGATCACCTGACGCATTTTTGGCGTCACCGCCACGATGTGGTCAAATTCCGACTCATCCGTCACGGTGAGATTTTGCAGCTGACGGCCCATACGGGCGGTGGATTTCAGCGTGATCATTGCGCCGACGGGCTGATCGCTCTGCCCCTCTTCTTCCGCCAGATAAATTGGTCGGGCTTCCATCAGGAAATCACGGCCCTGAATAACAACGTGATGTGCCTGGGCTTCCACACGCTCATTCTCGATCCAGCGCTGGAAATTGAAACCGGTGATCAGAGTCGCGGCGTTCTGATTACGCAGCTTCTGTTCATCGAGATTAAACAGGTTTTGCGCTGCCGGGTTGGCGAGTTCCACCTTGCATTTAAGGTCGATAGAGAACACCGGCTCCGGCATAGCAATGAGTAATGCACTTAACGCGCGATGTTCACGCTCAGAGGGCATGTAGCTAACGGTGCGCACATCTGTTACGCCAGGTGTACGACGGATTTCCGCCATCAGTGTACTGAAGGGTTCGAATTCAAGGGCAGAAAAGTTGAGATAGATGCGACCGAGCGGCGCAATGTCAATACCGCGCAGGTCGATGTTGCGCGCAACCAGCAGGTCGAGTAGCTCGCGCGCCAGACCGATGCGGTCCTGGCAGAAAACTTCCAAACGCATTGCGATGAGCCTTAGTCAGGTTTTGATTTTAGTGATAATACGCTAACTTGCAGCGCCTCAGAAGGGGGCTGTCATGAAAAGTTGACAGTTTGAGGCAGGTGACGCGAAGAAGTGTAGCGGAACGACGCACAATAATCCCGCCAAATATCACATTTAACAAAGATAGTTTCACCTTTCACCCAGTTAGCAGCGTGAAAGGTGAACAAAGAGATGTTATTTAGCAGCCTGCTCTGCTTTATCCTTACTCTTAGACAGGTATTCTTTC